>NZ_JBOHCV010000323.1:0-9200 GCF_050698815.1 Streptomyces sp. | reverse complement strand
GTCCGGAACAGCTCCGGGACGCCGGCGGGCACGGGGAGGTCGGTGCCGTCGCGCTCGTCCTCCCTGATCGGATCGCCCGCGTAGTGCCGCAGGTCGAGTACGGCGCTGCGGATGGGGTCGGCGAGGTCGGGGCTCTTGCACTCGACGGCGACGAGCGGGATGCCGTTCACGAACAGGACGAGGTCGAGTATCGACACCTCGCCGGACCGGTTCTCGACGCGAAGCTGGTCGACGACGGTGAACTCGTTGAGCGCGAAGCGGTCAGCCTCCGGACGCCACTCGACGTACTGCACCGTGGCGGAGGTCCCGCCGTGCTCGGCGGACGGGCCGGTGAGGACATGGCCGCTGAGCAGCATCTCGGTGGCGTCGAAGTTGGCCTGCGCGATGCCCCGCCCGAGGGAGACGGAGGTCAGCTCGGCGATGGAGCGGGCCACATCGGTGGCGTCCATCCACGGCTCGTTGTCGGCCGCGCGGCGGTTGATGCGGCGCAGCGCGGCCTCCAATTTGTCGGTGAGCAGCGGCGTGACGGCATCGAGCGTGCCGATCTCCTTGCCGGGGACGTGCGTCCAACCCATCGCCTCAAGCTGGGCGACGATGGGCCGCTCCACCTCGTCCCGCTCCACCTGCGCCACCACGTCCCGCGCCTCCCGCCCGTAGCCCACTCCCCTGACGGACCATTCTGCGCCTCGGGCGGGGCGGGTGCGACGGCTTCCGGGGGTGGGCGTGGGGACGCCGGTGGACACGGCCTGATTTTCACCGGACGTCCACCGGCTGGGCACGCGAGGTCAGTTCAGCGACTCCGGAACGGGGAGGAACGCACCCCGGCTCTCCGCGATGCGGCACGTTTGGTGAAGCGACTCGGACATGCGGGCGGCCAGGAAGTGGAGTTGGGGCGCCGTCGCCCGGTCGTCGGCCAGCATGTCGGCGGCGTGGTCGAGGAGTTCGGCGGCCATGTCGAGCTGGGCGTCCTCGACATCGTCGGCGACGCGGGAGACTGCGCCGTCGCCGTCCCCGATGAGGTAACAGGGCTTGCCTTCCGGGCTGGTCCAGGGGAGCAGCCGGGGCGCGGTGGGACGGCCTGGGGTGTTGCTCATACGGATACCTCCATGCCGTGGACGAGGCGGAGGGCTTCGTCGTAGCGCTCGTGCGCGAGGAGGTAGGGGCGGACGAGAGCGCTGTCCTCGCCTCGGAGGAGGGCCTCGGGCGGCCTGCGGGGAAAGGGAGGTACGAGGGCCACGGGCTGCCGGGCGGAAGGTGCCTGCGGCGACCGGTGGCGGCCTCGGGTGGGCCTCGGGAGCCGCCGAAGCCGAAGCAGCGGCTCGACGAGGCGATGGATGAAGTGCGGCACTGTCGTCAACTCCGTCGGTTCGGCGGCCAGGCCCCCGGACTGTCGCGAGCAGTCGCGGGGGTGTTTTGTGCGCGGCCGGTGTGTGACCTCGCTGTGTAGCGATTCACCTACAGAGTGAGATGGCGCGGACTAGGCTCGCCAGGGGGTAGCAGGTGACACGGCTTCTGTCGCACGGGAGTTGACGATGAGTACCACCTATGGGGAATGGCTGAAGGCGCAGCGCGAGACGGCTCGACTCACGCAACAGGAGCTGGCCGACGCAGCGATCATGACGCGCTCGCACATCTCGCACATCGAAGCGGGCCGCCGCGTGCCGTCCAAGGAGGACGCGAGACGCCTGGACAATGCGCTGGGCACGGGGAATGTACTGAGCAGCTTCCTGCCTGACGATGACGCGGCGGTCGCCGACTACTTCGAGGCGGCGCGGCTACTCGAACAACAGGCGGTGATGATCCGGGAGTTCGCGCTGTCGTTCATGCCCGGCATCCTTCAGACGGAGGGTTACGCACGTGCGGTTCTGGGCACGTCGTTCCCTCCAGTGAGCGAACAAGAACGTGACAGGCTCGTCGTCACACGGCTGGAGCGAGCGAAGATCCTCGACACCCCGGTGACACCCGTAGTCTGGGCGCTGCTTGATGAGGCGGTGCTACGCCGCACTGTCGGCGGGGCCGACGTCATGGCGGAACAGATCATGCACGTCGTCCGCCTGGTGGAAGCGGGACGCGTACGGGTCTACGTTCTGCCCTTCGGGCTCGGGGTGCATCCGCTCATGCAGGGCATGCTCACCCTCCTGCGGTTCGAGGACCAGCCTCCGGTGGCGTACTCCGAAGGCATCCAAGTAGGCAGGATGCACGACTCCCCCAGCGTGGTCGTTCAGCTCGAAGGCGCCTACGATCTCGCACTGGGCGACGCAATGCCGCTCAAGGAGTCACTGGCCCTGATGAGGACGATCGCAAAGGACTACGGACACCGTGACTGAACACACTATCCCGGACGCTTCCTCACTGACCGGCTGGCGCAAATCGACCTACAGCGGCAACGAAGGCGGCAGCTGCGTCGAAATACTGGACGGTCACCCTGCAGGCGTTCCCGTACGCGACTCCAAGGTCTCGCACGGCCCCGCCCTGGTCTTCCCCACAGGTGGCTGGGCATCGTTCGTTGGAGCCATCAAGGGCGGAGAGTTTCCCCGCCTGAGTCTCGCCGACACCTCAAGCAATTGGCTCCCCGCTTCCATATGGCGGGAGCCAATTTCATTGCCGATTACACCGCGACTCGACCGGAGAGCAAATCATTCATGAGGCCCTGCTTCAGCTTGCGAAGCTTGGTGAGCTCGCCTGCCTCTGCTCCGATACTCGCATCGCATCTCGTCAGCGAGGCGACGAATTCCCTTTGCTCATCCAGAGAAACGAGCGGAAAGCTCAACGCCGAAAACCGATCCCCACCCAGATGAGCAATGCTGGTGGTCTTTTTAGAAATAGCAGCAAATACGCCGGACTGCAACCAGTACTCGAAGACCAGTTGGGCGAATTCTGGGATCGCTCGCTCACCGGAACGAAACCGTACCAAGGTATTCTGGAAGCAGTACTCGCCGACGCCTCCCCGGTAGATGGCGCTACGCCCGACGAGCTCCAGGCTCTGCCCCTCGTTGAGGAGAATATCTCCAGGGACCAGCCCGTACACAGCCAGCTCCCCACTCGTGAATCCCATGGTGTTCACATCTGAGTAGTCAATCCAGCCTGCGAAAACGTTGGCCACCCGAAGATACGGGTACTGCCCGCCCGCAGCTCGACTATCCGGCGACAGCTGCTTACCCATCCGGATTTCAGCGATGTCTCGCACCGGGGTCCAATTAACCTCGACCGCACCGGCCGTCACCCGTCTCATGAACTCCAGCTGAGCCCCCTGCCGTACACTGCGCAGCTTCGCGATGGACGCCTCAATGGCACGCTCCGCCTCCGCGAAGCCTCGAAGCACATCGACGACCCTCTCCTGCTCGCCTAGTGGCGGCACAGACAATGGGTGATCCAAGTAATCTTTCAGCTTGAGATTCACCAATCCAGTGGTCTGCTGCTGATAACGCCAGATCGCCGGAGACCCGTAGACCCAAACAAGTACATTCTTCAAGAAGTCTGGGTTGACAAATTTCCGATTAGGACGGAGCACACGAAAGAAATTCGAGCAAGTATACTCTTGCCCCGCAATCCCGCCATCATGAAGAGCGACTCTTCCAACCGGTGTTCCAGGACCGCCGCCCGAAGCTTCCAACAACAGATCTCCCGCGAGAAGGCGCTTGCGCGAGATCTGTCGTGAATCAAGAATGCGAAGGGCCGGTTTGCTATAGTTCACTCGTCCTTCTGAATTGATGTTCGTAGCTCTCAATACATGGACGTTTGATGCTCGGAAGTCTGATGGAGAATCTCCCCAAGCGCCTGCGAAAACATCCTCAAGGACCTCGCGCAGCCGGACGGACTTCCATGGTTCACGCGACATAGCCCAGCTCCTCCAGGAACCCGTCCAGCGTCGCCGTTGCCTTCTCCCGCCCCGCCTGAATCTCCTTCAGCGACACCGCGTACTTGTCCGCCCACAACCCATACGCGTCCACCAACTCCCGCCGCCGCCGAACCACATGCCCATCCAGCTTGCCCGCAAGATCCGCCCGCAAGAGGTCCAGCACCACCCGCTGCTCGTCCTCCCCCGTCAGCGCCTCCCGGGCCCGGAACAGCCGGGGTTTCTCCTCGCCCAGCTTCAGCTGGGCACCCGGCGTCCATTCGAACCAGAAGTCCGCCTCACGGCGCTTGATCTCCGCACCCACCTTCGCGCGGTCCTTCTTCACCTGGGCCAGCTCCGCCAACTGCTCGACACTCAGCGACACGGCCTCGCGTGTGACAGCGTCCTCGTCACCCCCGCCCTCGCCATCCTCGGACGGTTCCGGCTCGGCGTTCAGTTCCTTCCAGCGCGCGTCCAGCTCTGCCTTGCGCGCATCGGCGTCGGCCAGCTCCGCCAGGAAATCGGGCGCGATCGCGGCGACGATCTTGTGGTCGTACGCCTGTCGGCGCTCCGCCGTCGTCCGCTTCCGCAACTTCCGGGTCTTCGGGTCCTGTTCGGGCGCCAGCAGCGCGTCGACGTTCTCGACCCATCCGTCAACCACCCCCTTGAACCCGTTCTCCGACAGCGCGAGAAGGTCGTACTTGGCCTCGTACCACCACCCCGCCACCGCCCCCGCCAGTGCGTACCGGTCCAGCAGGCCCACCCCGCTCAGCCGCTCTACGAACGACCCCATCAGCGACCCACGCACCGTCATCAACGCGGCCTTGCGCTCCGAAGAGGTCAGGTCAGCGAGCCGCTCCTTAGTTGCCGCCACCGACTCCAGGTGCCGGGCCTCCGCCTTCCACCACTCCCCGAACGCGGCCCGCAGGGCATCCTCGCGCGGGCGGGCCAGTTCGCCGAGCCGGGCCGCGTCCGGTCGCTGCTCCTCGGGCAGGAAGTCCACATATGCGACGTCCGCCGGCTCGCGCTCCGCAAACAGATCGGTCAGCGCCACCCCGTACGCGTCGAGCAGTTCCTTCTTCGCCTCGATCTCCGCGCGCGGCACCCCGCCCACCAGATGCGCCCGTACGTCCTGCGGCTCCGGCGGTGGCGTGTTGTCCACGTAGCGGCGGATGTTGAGGTTGTCGTCGTTGTCGGCCAGCTCCTCGCGGCTCACCGTCCGCGAGAACCCGGGCACCTCCGCGTACGCGTGATACGTCGACGTGATCTTCTCGGCGTGCTCGGGGAGGAGCACGTTCTGGGCCCGCTCGGAGTGGTACTCCCGGTCCGCGTTGATGAACAGCACCTTGTCCGCCCGTGCCGGGTCCTTCTTGCCGGGCGGGCGCAGCAGCAGGATGCAGGCGGGGATGCCGGTGCCGTAGAAGAGGTTGGGGGCGAGGCCGATGACCGCTTCGATCGCGTCGTCGTCCAGGAGCTTCGTACGGATCTCCTGCTCGCCGCCGCCACGGAAGAGCACGCCATGAGGCATGACCGTGATGACCGTGCCTCCGCGCCCTTCCCGTTTGGTCTCCCAGAGCATGTGCTGGAGGAACATCAGGTCGGCCTTGCCGCGCTCGCTCGTCGCCCCGTAGGTGGTGCGCTGCGCGCTGTGCATGAGGTCGCTCAGCGCGTAGTCCATCGAGAACGGCGGGTTGCTGAGCACGCCGTCGAAGCGGTCCGCATCGGATCTCGGTACGTGCGCCGGCTCGGCGAGGGTGTCGCCGGTACTCAGGTCGAAGCGGCGTACCCCATGGAGCACCATGTTCATCGTCGACATGATCCAGGAACCGCTGTTGGCGTCCTGGCCCGCGAAGAACATGTCGGAGGTATCACCGCCGTGCTCCTCCACGTACTCCTTGGCGTGGATGAGCATGCCGCCCGAGCCGACGCAGGGGTCGTAGATGCGCATGCCCGTGCGGGGGCCGAGGAGTTCGACCATCATGCGGACCACGGCGCGCGGGGTGTAGAACTCTCCGCCCTTGCGGCCCGCCGAGTCCGCGAACTCCTTGATCAGGTACTCGTACGCGGCACCGATCAGGTCGGGGAACTCGAAGTCGTCCGTTCGCAGCCGGATGCGCCCGAAGTGCGCGATGAGCAGTTTCAGCCGCTGATCGGCGAGTTTCGCCGCACCCGCTGCGGTGCCGGAGCCGCCGATCCGGTTGAAGTCGAGATGGTCGAAGAGGCCCTTGAGCTTGCTGTTCTGGCCTTCCAGCGCCTGAAGGGCGGGGCGCAGGCGGTCCTCGGTGATGTTGTGGGTGGCGGACGAGATCCACTTCCACCGGGCATTCTTGGGGACGAACAGCACATCGCGGTCGCTGTAGGCGGACTCCTGCTCCAGGTAGCCCTCCAGCAAATCCTCGGAGAGGTCACCCACCTCCTCCGCAGCGCCCGCCTTGATCTGCTCGCGGGCAGCCTCGAACTCATCGTTGGCCCGCTTCAGGAAGAGCAGTCCGAAGATGTAGTCCTTGTACTCGGAGGCGTCCATCGTCCCCCGGAGAATGTCCGCGGCGGCGAACAGATGCCGCTCCAACTGCGCGAGCGTGAGCTTGGCCACCTATGACTCCCTACGACCCGGATCGACGTAGGAACCTTACGGCGGCGGCGAGGTGCAGCGGTAACCCTGCGGCTGTACCGGTCAGCTCACGTCAGTAGGACGTCACGCCCAGCCCTTGTTCGACAAAGTCGAAGACGTCCGTGTACGGGTCGCGCAGCACCTTCGGCACATGCTCCTCGTGGACGGCGTTCATCCTCAGGGCGCGCTTCTTCGCCTCCGCATAACTGCCCTTCGGAATCTGTTCGGGCAGTACCGCTTTGAGGTTCGCGACACTGTCGGCGAACGGCAGCCGCGCCGCCGCCATTTCGCAGACACCACCGAAGGTGCCGGTCACATGCTTGTGGTGCAGCAGCCGCCATACCTCGAAGCAGGGGTGGGAGAACGCCACCCGTACCCCCGCCTCGTCGGCCTGCTTCATAGCCGACTCGATGGAGTCGTGCCTGTCACGGTCGAACAAACACCAGACCGCCGGCCAGAACTTCTTCTCCAGTCCGCTGCGCTTAGCAGCCCGGTTCTCCTCACGCATCAGCCGCACCGCCGCCTCCACGAGCTTGATCGGCTTGCGCTGCGACCCCGGCGCCGAGGAATTCGCGATGCGGACCTCCACGCCGGTCGCTCCAGCCCGGTCCCGGACGACCTTGATGTACTCGGGCTCGGTCACTTTGCCCTCGGTGAAGACGTGTACGACCTTGCGGCGCCGCCCGGGCTTGTACGCAGGGCCCAGCGAATCCCTCCCCCTCGTACGTGCCATCAGCTCCGCTCCGCCTCGTACTCGCGTTCCTGTGCGTCTTCGTCCAGCAGCCGTCGGGCGATCTGGCCCTCCAAGAGCGAGGGAACGGCACCGAAAGCGCCGGCCAGATAGGACTTCATGAGGTCCTCGTCCTCCCCTGGAGCTGCGGCGGTCAGCGGATACAGCTCGGTCGCACCGTCCTTGTCCTTCTCCGTCAGCCATACCTGTCCGGGTTCCAGCAGCCGGCCGCCGCTCGGGGTGGTCAGCACGGACGGGTCGTGAGAGGTGAAGACGAGTTGCGCGCCCTTCGGATTGGCCTGCGGATCGTGGAAGAGCCGGATGACCTCCGCCGCGAAGCGCGGGTGCAGGCTCGCGTCCAGCTCGTCGACGAGCAGTACGGCGCCCTCGTCCAGTGCCAGCAGGAGCGGTCCGAGGAGGGCGAACCAGGAACGGGTGCCGAGCGACTCCTGCTGCCAGTCGAAGGCCACGTCGCCCGCGACAGAGCGATGGATGAGCTTGACCGTCGCCCGTTCCTTGCCCTCCTGGGCGACCTCAGCGCCGGTGAGTCCGAGGTCAGCGATCCGCAACAGCTCATTGATGCGGCGGGCGCGCTTTCCTGAGAGCTCGGCAATGGTGAATGCCTCACGCTCCGGGCGCTCTTCCTCCGGGTTGATGAGCCACAGGTTGCGGCGGAACCAGTGGAAGAGCGGAGAGAGCTGGGGATGGTTGTCCGTGCCGGCGGTGGACAGCAGCAAAGCATTGGGCCGGGTGCGCCGTTCCAGTTGAGACCGGTCCTTTACCCGGCTGCTCGGCCAGTCGTAGACCTTGGGCCGCGAAGCATCCCGGTCGAGCCACACCTGACGATGTCCGCGGGGGTAGCTGTGCAGCCACTCCGCCTCGATGCGCTCCGAGCCGAGTTCGAAGCCGTAGGTCCAGCGCACACCGTCGAGCACAAGGTCCAGCTCGAAAAAACTCGGCTCGTTGCCCTTCTTTGCATTCAGGGCAAAAGGGACGCGCACGGTGCCGTCGTAGGACGCCCAGCGCGCGTACGAGTTCAGTACGGCATTGCGCATGTCGGTCAGAGCAGCCAGTACGTTCGACTTGCCCGATGCGTTGGCTCCGAAGACACCGATCAGGGGGAACACACTGACCGACTGGTCACCGGCAAGCGCCAGTAGCCGCGTAGCCGCACCGGACTCCTGGCCGGACGCGACAAAGGACAGCTCGTGTTCGTCACGTAGTGACCGTACGTTCGCTACGCGGAGTCGCAGCAGCACATCGACCCCCTCTCCGCTTCGGGTGAGAATAGCTCCCCGCCCTCCGACCCGCTCGGCCGGATGGGCGATGCCCGGCTCTGGGGAACCGGCAGGTCGCCGCCACTGAGCAACATCTCTGACAAAGAAGCGCAGGAGCACAAGGCCACGGCCTCGATTCCTCGTCCATCTCGCTCCGTTGGCAGCAATTGCAGCGTTTCCACAAGTCGGCCGGGAACGTTCGCCAGGTTCACCCCGACCGTACTCCCTAGCTTGCTCAACCCCCACCCTGCACAGGCTCTGCGCTTCCCCCGCGCACACCTTGGATCAGGTGGCACGAACGGGGCGACCTTACCGGCCCCTCAATGACCCTGAACATGAGAGAAGCCAGGTCAGACCGGATCTGACCTGGCTTCTCACTGAGCCGCCTGGGGGAGTCGAACCCCCGACCTACGCATTACGAGTGCGTCGCTCTGGCCAACTGAGCTAAGGCGGCAGGCCGCGCACGTGATTGGTGCGGCAGGCGCGGCGCGGACAAGTCTACACAGGATCCGGGGGTGCTCCGTACGGGGTATTGAAGCCGGGGCCAGGGGCCCCGACCAGGGATGTTACGGGCACCGCTTGCCGTCCTTGGGGGCCTCGCCCTTCAGCAGATAGGTGTCGATCGCGTCGTTGATGCAGGAGCCGCCCCGGAGGTAGGCGGTGTGGCCGTCGCCCTCGTAGGTCAGCAGGCGGGCCGAGGAGAGCTGGCCCGCGAGGCCCTGGGCCCAGGCGTAGGGGGTGGCCGGG
>NZ_JBOHCV010000322.1:0-7956 GCF_050698815.1 Streptomyces sp. | reverse complement strand
GCGGGGAGCCTGGTGAGCGGCATCCGGCGGGTGATCTCGCGGGTGGCGGTCAGCAGCCGCTCTCCGGAACGGCGGCCTGCGCCCAGCACCCGCACCGCGGCGGGCTCGCCCGAGTACTGCGGGAACGTGCCGGGGAAGTCGAGGATGCCGTTCACGTCCGCGCCCCGGAAGGTGTAGATGGACTGGTCGGGATCGCCGAAGACGACCAGCGGCCGGCCGCCGCCCGCCAGCGCCTGGAGCAGCCTCACCTGTGCGGGGTCGGTGTCCTGGTACTCGTCGACATAGACCGCGTCGTACCTGTCCCGCAGACCGGCGGTGACGTCCGGGCACTCCGCGAACAGCACCGCACGGTGCACCAGCTCCGCGTAGTCGAGCACGCCCTGCGCGTCGAGCACGTCGAGGTACTCGGCGAGGAAACCCGCCGCCGCTCCCCAGTCGGGCCTTCCGGTGCGCCGCGCGAACGCGCTGAGCGCGTCCGGGCCCAGCCCGAGCTCCCGGCTCCGGGCGAGCACCGCGCGGACCTCGTCGGCGAACCCCCGGGTGGTCAGACAGGCGCGCAGTTCGTCCGGCCAGCCGGTCCGGGCGCGGCCCTCCTTCTCCAGCGCGAGCTGGCCGGCCAGCAGTTCGCGGATGTAGAGGTCCTGCTCGGGTCCCGACAGCAGACGCAGCGGCTCGGCGAACAGGTCGGCGTCCTGGTGGGCACGGACGAGCGCGTAGCAGTACGAGTGAAAGGTCGTCGCCTGTGGCGCCGAGGTCCGCTCCGGGAGGGCCGCCATGCGCGCGGCCATCCGGTCACGCAGTTCCACCGCCGCCTTGCGGCTGAAGGTGAGCACGAGAATCCGCTCCGGATCCGCGCCCGCCCGTACCCGCTCGGCGACGGCCTCGACCAGCGTCGTGGTCTTGCCCGTGCCCGGGCCCGCCAGGACCAGCAGCGGTCCGCCGGAATGGTCAACCACACAGCGCTGCCGTGCGTCCAAGGCAGGAGAATCCACCGGCACCGGGGGCGTGCGCACCAGCCGGTACGTGCCGGGCCCCGGACCGGACGTCCGGCCGGCGGAGCCGGCGGGGCCGGCGCCGGGAGGTGGCGAGTGCGCAGCGGACGGGCGGGAGGAGCTCACGTGGATCGCCTTGGGGAGGGTCTGTGCTGAGTGGTGCAGACGCTACGGCAGCGGGCACTCGAGCCGCAGCGGGTTACCCGGGTACCTCATACGGGTGGCCCGGTACGTGTGACGGGTGGGCTTGGCGGAAGGTGGTAGCTGTGAGCAGCCGCAGTCGGTGGTCACCGGGCACCGCCGTCCCACCTGGCCCTGCGCATGTCGATTCGTTGTACGTGCCCCGCCGTCGCCCTCCCCGCGTCCCGCAGCGGTGTGCCCTCCGCGTGGTACTGCTCCAGCGCCCGCAGCTCGTGACCGGCCAGCAGCACACCGTCCGCCCGTACGACGCGCCACCAGGGCACCGCCGCCCCGTACAGCGCCATCACGCGGCCCACCTGGCGCGGCCCACCGGCGTCGAGCCACTCGGCGACGTCGCCGTAGGTGAGCACCCGGCCGGGCGGGATGCGTTCGGTGACGTCCAGGACCCGTTCCGCGTACTCCGGCAGCTCCGGCAGTTCGCACTCATCCATGCGGGCCATGGTGCCGTACGCCACCGACAGGCCACCCTGGTGACCCCTTCTGTCCTTCTCCCGTGCCACCATCATCCGGGCGGTGACGAGTGATACGGGATCAAGACGGAGCGGCAGCCGGTCAGCGGCAGGGTGGGCGGCCTCATCAAGGGGCGGGCCCCGCCGCCGACGGTGCTGCCCGGAACGGTGACAAGCCGCCCGGTACTCCGGACCGGGAGGGCGAGGACGGCGGAGACGGCCGTGACGACGGCGGCACCCCCGGCCCGCCCGAGACGACCGACCGGGTCGAGAGCGACGAGCCGCTGCTGCCTGCCCGTGTGCACCGCCCGTCCGACCTGCTGCGGCTGGGGCTCGGCGTGCTGGGCATCATCGTCGTGCTGGTCGTCGCCCAATTCGCGCACGGCACCACGACGGGCCTGGAACAGGACATCGACAAGGGCACCGAGCAGGCGCCGCCACTGCTGATCAGCCTGACCGGTCTGGCGTCCAGCATCGCCGTGCTGCTGGTACCCGTCGCCTTCGCCATCGAACGGCTGATCAAGCGCGACGGGCTGCGGATCGCGGACGGTGTGCTCGCCGCCGTCCTCGCGCACGGCGTCTCGCTGGCCGTCGATCTGTGGGTGGCCGAGGTGGCACCCGAAACGGTCCGGGACGCGCTCACCAAGCAGATCACCGACACCGGGCTGACCGCCCCGGTGCACAGCTACCTGGCCCCGGTCATCGCCTATATGACCGCTGTCGGGATGGCCCGCAGGCCGCGCTGGCGGGTGCTGTTGTGGGCGGTGTTGCTGCTGAACGCCTTCGCGGTCCTCTTCCCCGGCTACTCGACGCTGTTCTCCATCATCGTGACGCTGCTGATCGGCTGGTCGGTGGCGTACGGCACGCTGTACGCCGTCGGCACGCCCAACGTCCGCCCGACCGGCCAGACACTGCTCGCCGGGCTGCGCCGCGTCGGCTTCACGGCGGTGAGCGCGCTGCGCGTCGAAGGCCCGGAGGGTGCCGAGGGCGGTGAAGCGGCCGAGACCGCGGACCACGGCCGCCGTTACCGCGTCACCCTGGAGCACGGCCCGCCCATCGATGTGACCGTCGTCGACCGTGAACAGCAGGCGCAAGGTTTCTTCTACCGGACGTGGCGCCGGCTGACGCTGCGCGGCGTCATCCAGAACCGCAGCCTCCAGTCGTTGCGCCAGGCTCTGGAGCAGGAGGCGCTGCTCGCCTACGCCGCCATCGCCGCCGGCGCCAACGCCCCGCGGCTGATCGCCACCTCCGAACTGGGCCCGGACGCGGTGATGCTCGTCTACGAGCACATCGACGCCCGCAGCCTCGACTCGCTCCCCGACGAGGAGGTCACCGACAAGCTGATGCGCGCGGCCTGGCACCAGGTCAAGGCGCTCCAGTCGCGCCGCATCACCCACCGCCGGCTGGTCGGCGACGCGCTCCTGGTGGACACCTCCGGCACGGTCTATCTGACAGACATGCGGGGTGGTGAGATCGCCGCGGGCGACGTCGTCCTGCGGATGGACATCGCCCAGCTGATGACCACGTTCGGACTCCGCGTCGGTGCACAGCGGGCGGTCGCCGCCGCCGTCGACGTGCTGGGCCCTGACGCGATCGCCGACAGTCTGCCGCTGCTGCAGCCCATCGCGCTCAGCCGCAGTACGCGCCACACACTGCGCAGGCTCGCCAAGGAGCGCACCCAGCGCGAGCGCGAGGCGGTCATCGCGGCGTCCCGGGCCAACAAGGAGACCAAGGCGCATCCGCAGGACTCGGCCGTGCCGGAGTCCGGGGGGCACACGTCGCACCGCAAGTCGCTGCGCGCGGAGAAGCACGCCGAGAAGCGGGCCATCGACGAGGCGCTGGAGGAGGCGCGCGAGGAGGATCTGCTGGCGCAGATCCGGCAGCAGGTGCTGCTGATCAGACCGCAGGCGCCCATCGAGCCGGCCCGGCTGGAGCGGGTCAGACCGCGCACCGTGGTCACCTTCGTCGCCGGCGCGCTGGCCGCGTACTTCCTGCTCACCCAGCTCAGCCAGGTCGAGTTCAGCCAGGTCGTCGGAGAGGCCAACTGGGCCTGGGTGGGCGGCGCCGTGGTCCTGTCCGCGCTCACCTATCCCGCCGCGGCGATGTCGCTCCTCGGCTTCGTGCCGGAGAAGGTGCCCTGGCTGCGTACGGTGGTCGCACAGGTGGCGGGCTCGTTCGTGAAGCTGGTCGCCCCGGCCGCCGTCGGCGGCGTCGCCCTCAACACCCGCTTCCTGCAGCGCGCCGGGGTACGGCCCGGGCACGCCGTCTCCAGCGTCGGCGCCTCACAGCTGTTCGGGCTGGGCAGTCACATCACGCTGCTGCTCTTCTTCGGCTACCTCACCGGAACCGAGCACACGCCGACCCTGTCGCCCTCGCGGACGGTCATCGCGGGGCTGCTGGCGGCGGCCGTACTGGTGCTGATCGTGACAGCGGTTCCGGCGCTGCGCAGATGGGTCTCCGACCGGCTGCGGTCACTGTTCGCCGGGGTCGTGCCACGGATGCTGGATGTGGTGCAGCGGCCGCGGAAGCTGGTGGCGGGCATCGGCGGGATGCTGCTGCTCACGCTCTTCAACGTGATGTGTCTGTACGCCTGCGTGCTGGCCTTCGGGTACAACGCGAGCTACGCCAGCATCGCGGTGGTATTCCTGGCGGGCAACGCCCTGGGGTCGGCCGCGCCGACGCCAGGCGGCCTGGGCGCGGTGGAGGCCGCGCTGATCGCGGGTCTGATCACCTTCGGCGTGCCGAAGGAGATCGCGACGCCGGCCGTGCTGCTCTTCCGGCTGCTGACGCTGTGGCTGCCGGTGCTGCCGGGCTGGATGGCGTTCACCCAGCTGACCAGGAAGGGCGCGCTCTGAGCTCTCCCGGGGCGCCCCGGCACGGGCGAGGGCCCGGCCCGCGCAGTCCGCGCTTGCCGGGCCCAAGGCTGTCCGGGGACGTCAGTAGATCGGCTTGTCCGGCTCGATCTGGTTGACCCAGCCGATGACGCCGCCGCCGACGTGCACGGCGTCCGCGAAGCCCGCGTCCTTGAGCACTGCGAGCACTTCCGCGGATCGGACACCCGTCTTGCAATGCAAGACGATCTTCTTGTCCTGCGGCATGTCCTGCAGCGCGTTCCCCATCAGGAAGCCGTCCTTGGGGATGAGCTTCGCACCGGGGATCGAGACGATCTCGTACTCGTTCGGCTCGCGGACGTCGATGACCTCGATCCGCTCGCCGTCGTCCATCCACTCCTTGAGCTGCTTGGGAGTGATGGTGGAACCGGCCGCGGCCTCCTGCGCCTCCTCGGAGACGACGCCGCAGAACGCCTCGTAGTCGATGAGCTCGGTCACCGTCGGGTTCTCGCTGCACACGGCGCAGCCGGGGTCCTTGCGGACCTTCACCTGGCGGTAGCTCATCTCCAGTGCGTCATAGATCATCAGGCGTCCGACCAGCGGATCGCCGATGCCGGCGAGCAGCTTGATCGCCTCGTTCACCTGGATCGACCCGACGGACGCGCACAGCACGCCCAGCACGCCGCCTTCGGCGCAGCTCGGCACCATCCCGGGCGGCGGGGGCTCCGGGTACAG
Source organism: Streptomyces sp. (assembly GCF_050698815.1). Lineage (GTDB taxonomy): Bacteria > Actinomycetota > Actinomycetes > Streptomycetales > Streptomycetaceae > Streptomyces. The sequence continues at coordinate 2,748 of NZ_JBOHCV010000322.1, read as the reverse complement.
GCAGCGGTAGCACGGTCCGTGCTCGCTCCAGAAGACGGATGCCTGGCCGTCGAAGCGGTAGATGGAGCCCCAGACGTACGGCTTGTTCAGCAGCACGCAGGCGTCGTTGACCAGATAGCGGGTGGCGAAGTTGTCGGTGCCGTCCACGATCAGGTCGTACTCGGCGAAGATCTCCATCACGTTCGAGGAGTCGAGGCGCTCCTGGTGGAGCCTGACCTCGGTGTGCGGGTTGATCCCGAGCACCGTGTCCTTCGCGGACTCGGCCTTGGTCCGGCCGATGTCGGACTGGCTGTGGATGATCTGGCGCTGCAGGTTCGACTCGTCGACCTCGTCGAACTCCACGATGCCGAGGGTGCCCACGCCCGCGGCGGCCATGTACATCAGGGCGGGCGAGCCGAGCCCGCCGGCGCCCACGCACAGCACCTTGGCGTTCTTCAGCCGCTTCTGCCCGTCCATCCCGACATCAGGGATGATCAGGTGGCGGGAGTACCTGCGGACCTCGTCAACGGTGAGCGCGGCAGCCGGCTCGACCAGGGGTGGCAGCGACACGGAGACTCCGTTGGTCGGTGGAACGTACGATTGTTCTCCCGTAACACTGCCACGCCCCTCCTCATTCCGAGACACCCGGTCCGAGCAGCGAGACGATCTCGTCCCAGTAGCCGGGCAGCCCCTGCCAGGGGTTCCGGCCGCCCCGGTCCGTCCTGTCGGTGAAGTAGACGGTGCCCGCTCCCTGCCAGCGCGCGATGCGCAGCGCCTCGTCGAGGTGGGTACGCGGGACACCGTGCACCAAGTGGCAGAAGTGCTCCCTCGGATAGTCGGCGGTCCACTCGGCCGCCTGCGACCAGCGGTAGTCGGTCCAGCCGCCGGCGAAGGTCACCAACTGATCGGCCAGCTCCGCGTATCCGGGATGGGGATGGGTGCCGTGCGCGAAGACCAGGGGCGCCCGCCCGCCCGGCTCGGCGCCGGGTGCACCGTCCAGGCCACGCTGCTGCTGTGCGCACAGCGCGCGCAGCGTCGTCGCGCGGCGCCGGGTCTCCTGCAGGTGCGCATGCCCGGCAGGACAGTTCGCCAGGTAGAAGCCGTCGACGCGGTACCAGTCCAGGAAGCGGTGCGCGTCCGAGACCAGTTCGCCGAACGGCCGCGCGCCGTCCCGCATGTCGAGATGCCCCAGGATGCCGACCCCGGCCTCGTGCGACCGGGCCGCCGATGCCAGGCAGTACGGGTCGGGGCGGGCTCCGGGCCCGCCTGCCACGTCGAGCACCGCCCAGTGCAAGGGCAGCCCGGGCCGGGCCAGTGCGGCCCACTCCAGGGGGGCGAGCATCGGGTGCGCCCAGCCCGGGACGCCGAACCCGATCCGCCCCGCCGTCCCGGCAGCCGCACGCACCGCTCCGCCAGGAGCCGTCAGATGCGGCATGCCGCCTCCATCCAGATGTCCGCCAGCGACTCTTCCAGCCCGATCCGCGGCCGCCACCCGAGCCGGTCACGCGCTGTCCGTACATCCGCCTGCTGCCAGCTGCCGCAGCCGTCCGGGTAGGGGTACGCGGCCGGTACCGCCATCATGGCCGCACCCGCGGATGCCGCCGGCAGCGCGGACCCCTGGGAGCCGAAGGGGACCGTCGGGTGCGTCGGCCCCCCCGCGGCGGGACCGGGACCGGGAACGGAGGGCACGGACGGGTCCAGCTCGTGGAGGGAGCCCGCGAACCCCGCGACCCGGGCGAGCACCGCCGCGGCGTCACGCAGCCGGACCGCCCGCCCTGTGCCGATGTTGATGACGCCCTGCGCCGCCGAGAGCGACGCGGCGTGCACGGCCCGCGCGATGTCCCGCACATCCACGAAGTCCCGTTGCACCGCCGACCCGCTCAGCTTCATCTCACCGTCGCCCTGCTGCATCGCCCGTCGCATGGCCTCCGCCAGCCGGCCCAGCGGTGAGCCGGCCGGGGTGCCGGGACCCGCGGGTGAGAAGACGCGCAGTACGACCGCGTCCAGCCCGGAGGCGAGCACCAGCTCTGTCGCCGCCAGCTTGCTCACCCCGTACGGACCGCCGGGGCGCGGTACGGCAGCCTCGCCGGTGGACGAGCCCGCCTGCGCGGGCCCGTACTCCGCGGCGCAGCCGAGGTGCACCAGCCGGGCACCGCAGCCACTGCGGCGCAGCGACTCGCACAGGGTGGCCGTGGACACCGTGTTCTGCCGGGTGAGATCGCGCGCACCGCCGCGGGTGGCGCCGGCGCAGTTGACGACGACACCCGGGTGCACCGCGTCCAGGAAGCGGGTCAGCGCCCCTGGGCTGCCGGTGGACAGGTCGAAGCGGACGTCGGCGTCGTCGTTCCGTCCGAGGGCGGTGAGCTGCACGGCGGGGTCCGCCAGCAGCCGGTCGGCGACGAAGCGGCCGAGGTATCCGCCGGCTCCGAGCAGCAGCACTCTCATCGCGTGCCCTCCCGGTCTCGAACGGTGCCGTGTGACGGCTGGTCGGTGGTCATCTGGGGTTGCTCCTTTGTCTGTGTCACAGGTCATGCACGCGGCGCGGACCCCGGCCCTGAGCGGGCCTCCGTACGAAGGGGGGTCCGGCGTACGGAAGCGGGGTCGGCGCGCGGCCATCAGGGCGCCGTTCCACGGTGGTGGGCGGCGGCTCCGGTGAGCGCGCTGCTCGCGTAAGCCAGCAACGCCAGCGCCGCGCACCCGCAGGCGACAGCCGGTACGGCAGCCGGGCCGACGGCGGTGAGGGCGGCGTGCAGGGGACGTTCATAGGCC
>NZ_JBOHCV010000321.1:0-8465 GCF_050698815.1 Streptomyces sp. | reverse complement strand
CCGCGCTGGCGGCCGCGCTGCGGCTCGCCGGGCACCGTCCGGTCGCCGCGTCCGGCGTCTCCGAGAACTCCCGCCGCCGGGCGGCCGAGCTGCTCCCCGGGGTGCCGCTCGTCGACCCCGCCGAGGTGCTCGCCCGCGCCGACCTCGTCCTGCTCACGGTGCCCGATGACGCGCTGCCCGAGCTGGTCACGGGCCTGGCCGGGACCGGGGCCGTACGGCAGGGCCAGCTGATCGCCCACACCTCCGGCCGGTACGGCACCGCGGTACTCGAACCCGCCCTGCGCGCGGGCGGGTTGCCGCTCGCCCTGCACCCGGTGATGACGTTCACCGGCACCCCGGTCGACGTACAGCGGCTGGCCGGCTGCTCCTTCGGCGTCACCGCCCCCGACGAGCTGCGGCTCGCCGCCGAGGCCCTCGTCATCGAGATGGGCGGGGAGCCCGAGTGGATCGCGGAGGAGGCCCGCCCGCTCTATCACGCCGCCCTCGCCATCGGCGCCAACCACCTGGTCACCCTCGTCGCCCAGGCCATGGACCTGCTGCGTTCCGCCGGCGTCGAGGCGCCCGACCGGATGCTCGGACCACTGCTCGGCGCCGCCCTCGACAACACCCTGCGCTCCGGTGACGCCGCCCTCACCGGCCCCGTCGCTCGCGGCGACGCGGGTACGGTCGCCGCGCACGTCACCGAACTCGGCGCGCACGACCCGCGGATGGTGGCGAGCTACCTCGCCATGGCCCGTGCCACGGCGGACCGCGCCCTCGCGCACGGCCTGCTCAAACCCGAACTCGCCGAGGACCTGCTGGACGTCCTCTCCGAAGGGGGGCGTGGCAAGTGACCGGTACCGCAGTGGACACGGCGACCCCGCGTCTCGTCCGTACGGCCGCCGAACTGCGCGCCACCGCGGACGTACCGCGGCAGCGCGCCACCGTGATGACCATGGGCGCCCTGCACGCGGGGCACGCGGCCCTCATCAGCGCCGCTCGCGAACGGCTCGGCCCGCGCGGCCAGGTGGTCGTCACCGTCTTCGTCAACCCGCTGCAATTCGGCCCCTCCGAAGACCTCGACCGCTACCCGCGCACCCTCGACGCCGATCTGCTCGTCGCGCGGGAGGCGGGCGCGGACGTGGTCTTCGCCCCCTCCGTCGACGAGGTCTATCCCGGGGGAGAGCCCCAAGTGCGCGTCGCCGCCGGGCCGATGGGCGAGCGGTTCGAAGGGGCGTACCGGCCGGGTCACTTCGACGGGGTACTCACCGTCGTGGCCAAACTCCTCCACCTCACCGCGCCCGACCTCGCCTGCTTCGGACAGAAGGACGCCCAGCAACTCGCCCTGATCCGGCGGATGGTGCGGGACCTCAACTTCCCGGTGGAGATCGCGGGCGTCCCGACCGTCCGGGAGCCCGACGGCCTCGCCCTCTCCAGCCGCAACCGTTTCCTCTCCCCGGCGGACCGCGAGTCCGCGCTCGCGCTCTCCCGCGGCCTGTTCGCCGCGCAGGGCGCGGTGGCGGACGGCGCCGATGCCGCGCTGGCCGCGGCCGACGACGTCCTGGCCGCCGCCACCCGCCTCGACCCGCCCCTGATCGTGGACTATCTGGCCCTCGTCGATCCCGCCGACTTCACGGAACTCACCGGGTCCGCCGGGTCCGCCGGGTCCGCCGGGTCCGCCGGCTCCGCCGTGAGTCCGGGGCCCATTGAGGCCGTGCTCGCCGTCGCGGCCCGGGTCGGCGGCACCCGCCTCATCGACAACCTCCCCCTCCACCTCCCCTCCGGAGCGCCCCGATGACGGACCTCGGCCCCGCGGGCATACCCGTTGACGGCCCAGCGGTCGACGGCCCAGCGGTTGACGGCACGGCGCCGCTCCGCGCCCCCGCGCCCGGCTGGACGATCGACGCCGACGTCGCGGTCGTCGGCTCCGGCGTCGCCGGGCTGACCGCCGCGCTCCGATGTGCCGCCGCGGGCCTGCGTACGGTCGTCGTCACCAAGGCCCGCCTGGACGACGGTTCCACCCGCTGGGCGCAGGGCGGCATCGCCGCCGCCCTCGGTGAGGGGGACACCCCCGGGCAGCACCTCGAGGACACCCTGGTCGCGGGCGCGGGCCTGTGTGACGAGGAGGCCGTACGCACGCTGGTGACCGAGGGGCCCGCCGCCGTACGCCGTCTCATCGCCACCGGCGCCCGCTTCGACACCGACGCCGCGACCGGCCTGGTCGAGCTGACCCGGGAGGGCGGCCACCACCGGCGCCGCATCGCGCACGCGGGCGGCGACGCCACGGGCGCGGAGATCTCCCGTGCCCTGGTCGAGGCGGTGCACGACCGGCGTACCAGCGTGCGCACAGTCGAGAACGCCCTCGTCCTGGACCTGCTCAGGACCGCGGACGGCGCCACTGCCGGCGTCACGCTGCACGTCATGGGCGAGGGCCAGCACGACGGCGTCGGAGCGGTGCACGCGCCCGCCGTCGTGCTCGCGACGGGCGGCATGGGCCAGATCTACTCGGCCACGACCAACCCGGCCGTCTCCACCGGCGACGGCGTCGCCCTCGCGCTGCGCGCCGGTGCGGAGGTCAGCGATCTGGAGTTCGTGCAGTTCCATCCGACGGTGCTCTATCTCGGCGCCGGCGCCGAGGGACAGCAGCCGCTGATCTCGGAGGCGGTACGCGGCGAGGGCGCCCATCTCGTGGACGGCGAGGGGGTCCGCTTCATGCTCGGGCAGCACGAGCTCGCCGAGCTGGCCCCTCGTGACATCGTCGCCAAGGCGATCATGCGGCGGGCAGCCGAGCAGGGGGCGGCACCGGGGACCGAGCACATGTTCCTCGACGCCCGCCACTTCGGCGCCGCCATGTGGGAGACCCGTTTCCCCACCATCCTCGCCGCCTGCCGCGGCCACGGCATCGATCCCGTCAACGGGCTCGTCCCGGTGGCACCGGCGGCGCACTACGCCAGCGGCGGCGTCCGCACCGACTTGCACGGCCGTACGACCGTGCCCGGGCTCTACGCCTGCGGTGAGGTCGCCTGCACCGGCGTGCACGGCGCGAACCGGCTGGCCTCCAACAGCCTGCTGGAGGGCCTGGTCTTCGCGGAGCGCATCGCGGACCACATCGCCGACCGCATGGCCGACAACTTGGAGCGGACAGGAAACGCGCCGCCGCCCACCGCCCGGCCGGGACCCACCCGGGCCGGGTCGGTGACCCCGCTGCTGCCGCCCGAGGCGCGGTCCGCCATCCAGCGGGTCATGACCGGCGGTGCCGGAGTGCTCCGCTCCGCGACGAGCCTGGCCGCCGCCGCGGACCGGCTGGACGCGCTCCCCGGCGATACCGCGCACAAGCCCGCCGAGCCCGGCGTGGAGACCTGGGAGACGGCGAACCTGCACCTCGTCGCCCGCGTCCTGGTCGCCGCCGCGCTCCGCCGCGAGGAGACGCGCGGCTGCCACTGGCGCGAGGACCACCCCGACCGCGACGATGCCGCCTGGCGCCGCCACCTCATCGTGGGGGCCGCCGGGCCGAGCGGGACGGCCCGTAGTCTCGACGTCCGTACGACGGGCGCGACCGCTTTCCCGCCGACCCGGCCGAACCGGTCCCCGCAGCCTCACAACCCGACGGAGCAACCGTGACCAGCCCCTTCCCGGACGCCCCGGACGCCATGGACGCCCCCGGCTCCACGAACCCCGCGGGGGACCGGCGCGCGCGGCCGGTCGACGTGCCGCTGCTCCAGATCGGCGGCCCCGCCGCCATGGCGCCGGATTCCGGCGGTGGCTGTGGTGACGCGTGCGGCTGCGGCAGTGGCGGCGAGGACGACGGCGAGGAGTACGGACTGGATCCCCTCGACTGCGGCCTCGACCCCGACCTGGCCCAGCTGCTCGTGGACGCCGGCCTCGACCCCGTACAGGTCGAGGACGTCGCACACCTCGCCATCGAGGAGGACCTCGACCAGGGCGTCGACGTCACGACCGTCGCCACCGTTCCCGAGGACGCCGTCGCGACCGGCGACTTCACCGCCCGCGAGGAGGGGACCGTCGCGGGGCTGCGGATCGCCGAAGCCGTCCTCTCCGTCGTGTGCACGGACGAGTTCGCCGTCGAGCGGCACGTCGAGGACGGCGACCGCGTCGTCCCCGGGCAGCGGCTGCTCACCGTCCGCACCCGTACCCGCGACCTGCTCACCGCCGAGCGCAGCGCCCTGAACCTGCTCTGCCGCCTCTCCGGCATCGCCACGGCCACCCGCCGCTGGTCCGACGCGCTCGCCTCCGCGGCCGCCTCCGCCGGTACGGCCGCCGGCGGCGAAACCCGCGTGCGCGACACCCGCAAGACCACTCCCGGCCTCCGCGCTCTCGAGAAGTACGCGGTGCGCTGCGGCGGCGGCGTCAACCACCGCTTCTCCCTCTCCGACGCGGCGCTCATCAAGGACAACCACGTCATCGCCGCGGGCGGCGTCGCCGAGGCGTTCAGACTCGTCCGTACGGATTTCCCCGGCGTGCCCATCGAGGTGGAGGTCGACCGGCTCGACCAGATCGAACCGGTGCTCGCCGAGGGCGCAGACCTGATCCTGCTGGACAACTTCACCCCGGCCCGTACCGCGGAGGCCGTACGGCTCGTCGCGGGCCGCGCCCGGCTGGAGTCCTCCGGCCGCCTCACCCTGGAGAACGCCGCCGACTACGCCGCGACCGGCGTGGACTACCTCGCCGTCGGCGGCCTCACCCACTCCTCGCCGATCCTCGACGTCGGGCTCGACCTGCGGACGGCCGAGGACGGCGAGCCCGAGGGCGAGACCCGCGAGCCGCGCGAAGAGGTGGATGTCTGATGCTGCTGACCATCGACGTCGGGAACACCCACACGGTGCTCGGTCTCTTCGACGGCGCCGACATCGTCGAGCACTGGCGCATCTCCACCGAGGCGCGCCGTACCGCCGACGAGCTGGCCGTACTGCTGCACGGCCTGATGGGCATGCACCCCCTGCTCGGCGAGGAGCTCGGCGACAACATCGAGGGCATCGCCATCTGCTCGACCGTCCCCTCCGTGCTGCACGAGCTGCGCGAGGTGACTCGCCGCTACTACGGGGACATCCCCGCCGTCCTTGTGGAGCCCGGAGTGAAAACGGGCGTACCGATCCTCGTGGACAACCCCAAGGAGGTCGGCGCCGACCGCATCATCAACGCCCTGGCCGCCGTCGAGCTGTACGGCGGACCGTGCGTGGTCGTCGACTTCGGCACGGCCACCACCTTCGACGCGGTCTCGGCGCGCGGCGAGTACGTCGGCGGCGTCATCGCCCCCGGCATCGAGATCTCCGTCGACGCACTGGGCGTACGGGGCGCACAGCTCCGCAAGATCGAACTGGCCCGGCCGCGCAGCGTCATCGGCAAGAACACCGTCGAGGCCATGCAGTCCGGCATCCTCTACGGCTTCGCGGGACAGGTGGACGGCGTCGTCGAGCGGATCGCACGGGAACTCGCCGACGACGTCGACGACGTGACCGTCATCGCCACCGGCGGCCTCGCGCCCATGGTGCTCGGCGAGGCGTCCGCCATCGACGAGCACGAGCCGTGGCTGACCCTGATCGGCCTCCGCCTCGTCTACGAGCGCAACGTCAGCCGCAGCTGAGACGGGCGTCCCGGGCGCCCGGGACCATGCGGGCTGCCGTACGCTGGCAGCCTGCTCACCGAGGAGGCCGACAGCCATGGACTACGTCGCGGCGCTGACCCCGCCGATCGTGATGGCGGTGGCGTTCACCGCGCTCATCGTGACGATCGTGAAGAGCCAGGGTGGCGCGAACAAGGCCAAGGAGGACGCGGCGGTGGACGCGGCGTTCGCCGCCGCCGAGGGTGCGCGGCAGAAGAAAGCCCGCTGAGCGGCCTCCCGGCATTCGGACATCTCCGACTATTATTCACCGATGCCTCGGCCATTGGGAGAGTTGGAAGACGTCGTGATGACGCGGGTATGGCAGTGGAACCGCGCCGTCACCGTGCGAGAAGTCCTGGAAGATCTACGGGGGGAACGGGCCATCGCCTACACCACGGTGATGACCGTAATGGACAACCTCCATCAGAAGGGCTGGCTGCGCCGCGAACAACAAGGCCGCGCCTATCGATATGAGGCGGTCTCGACCCGTGCCGCCTACTCGGCCGCACTGATGAACGAAGCCTGGTCTTCCAGCGACAACGCGGCCGCCGCGCTCGTCGAGTTCTTCGGCCGTTTGACGGTGGAACAGTGCGACGCACTGCGGGACGCGCTGCGCGTCGTACAAGTGAACGGGGTGCACGTCGACACGTCGCGTGGAGACCCGGGAGAGTCCCCGTAGCGCCCACTCCGCCCAATGGCCCGGAGCCGGCACGGCAGAGCGCCAGAAGGGCGCCGGAAGGCCGCAGGAGGGGCGACTGAGGGGTTGCCGGAGGAGCGCTGGAAGGGTGCCGCAAGGGATCCCCGCCCCGGAGAGCGGCGCGCCGGCGGCGGGCGATAGCGTCCGTTCATGGCGACAGCACCCTCAGCCGTATCAGAAGTAACCGTTCGCCGGGCACGGACCTCGGATGTACGCGCGGTGCGTCGGCTCATCGATGCCTACTCCCGCGACCGCATCCTTCTCGACAAAGCCACGGTCACTCTTTACGAGGACATCCAGGAGTTCTGGGTCGCGGAACGGGACCACGACGCCGAGGTGGTCGCATGTGGCGCACTCCACGTGATGTGGGAGGACCTCGCCGAGGTCAGGACGCTCGCGGTGGATCCGGCTCTGAAGGGCACCGGCGTGGGGCATCAGCTGCTGGAGAAGTTGGTACGCACCGCGCGCTGGCTCGGCGTGCGGCGCATTTTCTGCCTCACCTTCGAAGTGGACTTCTTCACCAAGCACGGCTTCACCGAGATCGGCGAGACACCGGTCGACGGCGACGTCTACAGCGAACTGCTGCGCTCCTTTGACGAGGGCGTGGCGGAGTTCCTCGGTCTCGAACGGGTGAAGCCGAACACCTTGGGCAACAGCCGCATGCTCCTGCATCTCTGAGTGACCGGACGATGACCCACTCGCATCGACTCGGCTACCGGCCGGGTGTGGCGCTTTGTCCGAAAGATCCCACCAATCCCACTGGTTCGGGGAACAAACTCAACCGAGGGTTTGTGTTTCTCCGCGAAAAGCGGTTTGCTTTCGTCGGCAGTATCAGTAATCGAAGTTATCGATGACGATTGGGAGTATCCGGTGGCGCAGAAGGTACAGGTTCTTCTTCTCGACGACCTCGACGGTGGCGAGGCGGACGAGACGGTCACGTTCGCACTGGATGGGAAGACCTACGAGATCGACCTCACCACCTCGAATGCGGACAACCTCCGTACGGTGCTGGAGCCCTATGTGAAGGGCGGGCGCCGTACCGGCGGCCGTTCCGCTCGTGGAAAGGGCCGCGCTGCGGCCGGCGGCGGTCAGGACACCGCGAAGATCCGCGCCTGGGCGAAGGAAGAGGGTTACGACGTCAACGACCGTGGCCGCGTTCCCGCCAATATCCGTGAGGCCTACGAGAAGGCCAACGGCTGAGCGGCGCGCGGCATACGCGCGGTACGGCGCAGCCGTGCGCGGTGGCATTCCGTCGCCGCCGCACTCACCAGCCGTACGAGATCCACGCGATCCGCTTCACGGCCCCGCTCGGGAGGTCGCAGCCACAGGGCGGCCTCCCGAGGGCTGTAAGGGGTCTGGCACGCCAGCCCCAGCTCGATGTCGCCCCACTCCAGCCACTCCAGCAGTCCCGGCAGCTCCGCCGCGCTGCCCGCCGGGACGAGCAGCTGGACGCACCGGCTCTCCCGCTCGTACGCGACCGGCCCGGTCCGCAGGCCCCGCCGCCGCAGCAGCGCCAGGCCGGCGTCCGCCGCCAGCACCAGTGCGTCGTGGCCGTGCCCACCGCCGTCGCGGGGCGTGATGGCGAAGCTCATGCCCGGAGCAACTGACGAAACCCCCATGGGTTACGCAGGGTTGACAAAACGCCACGACCTGGTGTCAGGCTGTGTTCGCGCGTGCGCGTTCCGTGCCGCGGCGCGCCGCGCTGCCCCGCTCGAGGCTGTTCGCCCTCAGCGGATGCGCCCGGCTGTCTCCGGCATGCCCCGCATGGACTGTCAGTACGAGCGGGTAAGAAGGCTCTAGGTCTGTTCAGCTCTGTCCAGCGTGTTCGGGGTGGACAAGCCTGGTGGAACGGGGGTGCGAAGGCGGGATGTCAGCGAGTGGCGGGGGCTTTGGCCAAGGGCCGTTCGCCGTCGGCGTAGGGAATCCGGGTGGATACGCCTGGCCTGCGGGAACATCGTCTCGCACCATCGGGTTGGAACTGGTGTCGACTGCTCGGACAGCAGGCCAGGCTGCCTCCGACGGGAGTGAGGCGGGCCGACGGCGCAGCCGGACCGGTGTCGGCAGTTGGAATGAGCGGTCCCCGCTTGCGGGACTAAGCTGCGGAAGGACAGAGAGGGGAGCGTCCCCTTACTGCCTGACCGCTCTGAGGAGCGATTAACGATGTTCGAG
>NZ_JBOHCV010000320.1:0-2297 GCF_050698815.1 Streptomyces sp. | reverse complement strand
TCCCTGTGTGACTCCTTCATCGCTCCCTGTGCGAGCTGAGTAAAGAATCTGCTTGTGTGACGGGTTTTTTCCCAGAGTGATTTGATCCCACGATTACCCATGGCTAATGTCTGGCCCCGAACCCTCCGCGAGGTTGACCGTCCATCCGGGACGGCAGCGGAGGACCGCCTCGTTCCACTGAGCCCCCGCGAAGTGGAGCCGGAGTGTCAGTCCGGCAGGCGGCTCAGGAAGAAGGAGCTCGCCCCAGTGGCGTCCCACCGTCGTCCCAAGCAGCCCAGCCGTACTCGCCGCGTATCCGTGCTCACGGCAACCGCCGCGGCGGCGGTCGCCCTCACCACGCAGGCGGCACAAGCCGAACCCAAGGCCTCCGAGAAGGAGGTCAAGGAGAAGGTCGACAAGCTCTACGAGGACGCCGAGGCGGCAACCGAGAAGTTCAACGGCGCCAAGGAGAAGCAGAGCAAGCTGAACAAGGAGGTCGGCAACCTCCAGGACAGCGTGGCGCGCGGGCAGGACGACCTCAACGACATGCGCAACGGCCTGGGTTCGATGGCCACCGCGCAGTACCGCACCGGCGGTGTGGACCCGTCCGTGCAGCTCTTCCTCTCCTCGGACCCGGACAGCTACCTCGACAAGGCCTCCACGCTCGACCAGTTGAGCACCAAGCAGGCCGAGGCGCTGAAGAAGATCCAGAGCAAGCAGCGCAACCTGGCGCAGCAGCGCAAGGAAGCCGCGGACAAGCTGGACGACCTCGCCGACACCCGCAAGGAACTCGGCGAGAAGAAGAAGAAGATCCAGGGCAAGCTCTCCGATGCCCGTTCGCTGCTCAACTCCCTGACGGCGGACGAACGCGCGAAGCTCGCCGCCGAGCAGGCGCGCGCCGACCGCGCCGCCAGTTCGCGCGCGGATCTCGGTGGCGACGCCTCGGCCTCTCAGCGGGCCGGCGCGGCGTTCTCCGCCGCCAAGACCAAGATCGGTTCGCCGTACGTGTGGGGCGCGACCGGCCCCAGCTCCTTCGACTGCTCCGGGCTCACCTCCTGGGCGTACAACCAGGCCGGCGTCTCCCTGCCCCGTACCTCCCAGGCCCAGGCCAACGCCGGCACCCGCATCGGCAAGGGCCAACTCGCCCCCGGCGACCTGGTGCTCTTCTACAACGACCTGCACCACATCGGCCTCTACGCGGGCAACGGGCAGATTCTGCACGCCCCCAAGCCGGGTGCCAATGTGCGCTTCGAGTCGATCAACAACATGCCGTTCATGTTCGGCGTGCGGATCGGCTGACGGCCGCCGGCCGGCCAGCCAGCCAGCCAGGCCGGCACGATCACGGACAGCGACAGACCCCGCGGGTGTCGTCACAGAATCCGGCCCGGCATCATCCGTCCGGGTGACAGTGAACGAGCCGTACTGACTTACGACCCCGCCGGTGACCTGCGTCATCGGCGGGGTCGCTGCGGTTCGTACGACTTCCGCGCGGTGCGCGGCGCGTGGACCGTCCGTAGCGGTGCGGCTAGATTCGCCGGGCACTTCGCCTAGCGGAAGGAGCGAGTCCGCAGTGGTCTCGCACTCTCATCGACAACCCGCCCCGCAGGGCCGGAAGCGGCCTGCCCGAGTCGCCGTGCTGACGGCGGTCGCGGGGGCGGCTGCCGCGTTGTCTCCGGCGTCTCCGGCGTCTCCGGCGGTGGCCGAGCCCGGCGACGGCCCCGGAGGCGCTTCGCCGTCGGCGGCCGGCTCCCGTATCGACCGGCTGTATGAGCAGGCAGAGGTGGCCACGCAGAAGTACGACGCGGCCAAGGAGCGCATCGGTGAGCTCCACGAGCAGGTCGGGCACGCCCAGGAGCGGGCCGCCCGAGGTCAGGCGAAGGTCAACCGGCTGCGGTCGGGGCTCGCTTCGGCCGCGGGCGCGCAGTACCGCTCGGGCGGCCTGGATCCGGCCCTCGCGCTGATGCTCTCCGAGGACGCCGACGGCTATCTCGACAAGGCCGCCACCCTCGACCGCATCGGCAGCCGGCAGCAGGACAGGCTCGGCCGGCTCAAGGACGCCCAGCGCGCGTTGGGGCAGCAGCGGACGGAGGCGGGCGCGAAGCTCGCCCAGCTGGAGCGGCAGCGCACGGAGCTGAAGCGGCAGAAGAAGACGGTGCTGAAGAAGCTGGCCACCGCACGGCGGCTGCTCGGCGGGCTCTCACCGGCCGAGCGGGCCGAGCTGGAGCGGGCCTCGCGCGGCGGCAGGGACGCCGGTTCACTCGTGACGGGCGGCGAACGGGCGTCCTCCACCCGCGCCGCCGCGGCCGTCGCCGCGGTCC
>NZ_JBOHCV010000319.1:0-13790 GCF_050698815.1 Streptomyces sp. | reverse complement strand
GCCCAGGCCCGTGTCGGCGTGCGTGTCGAGGCTCTCCGGCAGCTGCGGGGCGTCGACACGCAGCACGTCGGCGCCGAACAGCGCCAGCGTGCGGGTGGCGACCGGCCCGGCGATGACCCGGGTGAGGTCCAGTACGCGCAGGCCGTGCAGGGCGCCGCGGCCCACCAGTTCCGGCAGCGGGAGGGGCGGCGCCTGGTCCAGTCGCCCGGTGCTGAGCAGCGGGCGGGCTGCGGCCTCCGCGCCCTGTGGGTGCCGTGCCCACTCCTCCGGTGCGCGGACGGCGACGGCGAGACCGCCGGCCGCGTAGACGGTCTCCTCGACCTCGGCCGCGGTGCGCTGCGCCAGCTCCGCCGAAACGGCGTCGGCGAGTGCCGTGTCCCCGCGGCCTTGCTCCGCGACGCCGAGTGCGGACAGCAGCCTGGCGCGGTGGTGCGCGTAGTTGGCATGGGTGCGCAGCCAGCCGTCGGCGGTGCGCCAGAAGCGGGAGAAGGGGGCGAAGGCGACCCGGGCGCGGCCGTCGGCCGTCAGATGCCGCTCGCTGGCGAACGAGGTGGCCACCGCGCCGTCGTCCACCCGTACGGGCGGTACGTCGGAGCCACCTGTACGTGTGGACGACAGCTCCGCCGCGGCCAGCGAGCACACCGCGACGGTCGAGCGGGCCAGCTCCAGCACGGGCAGCCGGGCCGGAAGCAGGCCTGGACGCAGCGTGCAGGAGACCCGTCCGAGCAGGGCCCGGTCGCCTTCGAGGGCGGCCCAGGCGTGCGCGGTGCCGGGCAGGTCGGCGGCGGCCCGGGCCGGCCCGTCATCGCCCGTAGCTGACCCGTACACGCCGACCGTTGTTGGTGAAGATCGTTCCATGATGCGCATTCTGCACCCGGCGTCCGGCGTCCGGCCGCAATCGGGGTCCGGCGACGCGGCGGCCGGCCTGCGGCGGCGGGAGGCGGCGCCGCTGTGACCGCGTCAGCCCGCCGTCCCGGGGATCACCACCGGCAGCCCCCGCTCGGCGAACTCCCGCCGCGCGGCCTCGCTCAGCCGGCCGTCGGTGAGGAAGGTGTCGAAGACGTCCGCGTCACCGATCCGGGCGAAGCAGCGGACGCCGACCTTGGAGGAGTCCGCGACCACCACGGCCCGCGCCGCGCGCTGGGCCATCAGCCGGTTGGTCATCGCCTCCGCCTCGTCGTGGACCATGCCGCCCGACTCCGCGTCGATGCCGTTCACCCCGATGAAGGCGATGTCCAGGGTGAGCCGGCGCAGCACCAGTTCGCTGAAGGGGCCGGTCAGTTCGAAGGAACGGGAGTGGGCCACGCCGCCGGTCAGCACGGTCTTGAACTGCGGGCGCACGGCCAGCTCATGGGCGATGTTGAGTGAGTTGGTCACGATCGTCAGCTGGGCTGCCGACGGGCCGGGCTCCGCGAACTCCGGGCGGGTGGCCAGCGCGCGGGCGATCTCGGTCGTCGTGGTGCCGCCGCTGAGGCCGACGACGTCACCCCGCCCGACCAGCCCCGCCGCGGCCTCCGCCAACGCCCGTTTGGCCGTCGCGTGGGGACCGTGCTTGTAGCGGATCGGCAGGTCGTAGGTGACGGAGCCGATCACCGCGCCGCCCCGGGTGCGGGTGAGCAACTGCTGCTCGGCGAGGGTGTCCATGTCGCGGCGCATGGTCGCCGCCGACACCTCCAGGGCGGTGGCGGCGCCCTCCACGTCGAGCCGCCCGCGCTCGCCGAGCAGCTCCAGCAGCGCGTTCAGCCGCTCGTGGCGTTTCACGGCGTCGCCGAACCCGCCGAGCCGCCCGCGCCCAGCAGCACCGCCAGTCGCGCCGCCTCCCGCGTCACGGCGTCCCGGGCGGGACCCAGGTACTTGCGGGAGTCGATGAGCGTCGGACGTTCCGTCAGCACCTGCCGCACCTCGTCGGTGAAGACCGACACCAGATGCGTGGAGATGTTGATCTTCGTCAGGCCGGCGGAGATCGCCGCCCGCAGCTCCTCGTCCGGCACGCCCGAGGAACCGTGCAGTACCAGCGGCACGGGAAGTGCCCGCCGCAGCGCCCGGATCAGGTCCTTGTCCAGCACGGCTGTCCGCTCCCGCATGGCGTGGGAGGAGCCGACGGCGACCGCGAGGGCGTCGACCCCCGTCGCGCCCACGAAGGCGCGGGCCTCCTCCGGGTCCGTACGGGCACCGGGAGCGTGCACGCCGTCCTTGCCGCCGACCTCTCCCAGTTCCGCCTCGACGTAGACCTCCCGCTCGTGGCACCAGGCGGTGAGATCCGCGGTGGTGGCGGCGTTCTCCTCGTACGGCAGCGCGGAGGCGTCGATCATCACCGAGCGGACCCCCGCCGCGACGCCCTCGCGCAGCAGAGCGGGGTCGGTGATGTGGTCCAGGTGGACGGAGATCCCGGCCTCGGTCGCCTCCGCCAGGGCGAGGGTGGCACGGAGCAGGGGCAGCAGGCTGCCGTGATAGCGGACGCAGTTCTCGCTGATCTGGAGGATGAGCGGGACGCCGGCGCGCTCGGCGGCGGTGACGAGCGCCTCGGCGGTCTCCAGGTGTACGACGTTGAAGGCCGGCGCGCCGCCGCCCGCCGCGCGGGCGGCATCGACGATGGAGGAGGTGGGGACGAGGGGCATGCGGCACCTTCCCGGTCTGGTTCCCGGTCTGGAGGGGGCGAGGAGGAGGGGCGGCTCAGGAGGGGTCGAGTAGGACCGAACGGGTCAGGCCGCGCGGGTTGTCCGGGTCCAGGCCGCGGGCACGGGCCCGCTCCAGTGCCACCCGCTGCACCAGCACCAGCTCCGCCAGCGGGTCGCGCCCCTCGTGCCGGACGAACGTGGCGCCGGTGCGCGTCACCTCCTGCTCCAGCCCGTCCGGAGCGGGACCGAAGAGCCAGCTGACGCGCCCGGGCGCGGCGATGGCCACCGGACCGTGCCGGTACTCCATGGCCGGATAGGACTCTGTCCAGCTCTGCGCCGCCTCCCGCATCTTCAGCGCCGCTTCGTGCGCCAGCCCGACGCTCCAGCCGGTGCCCAGAAAGGTGAACTGCCCGGCGTCCAGCCACTCCTGCCGTACGGGCAGGGTCAGCGCCTCCTCCGCGTCCCGCACCGCGCCCGAGAGGTCCTCGCCCAGGTGCGCGCGGAGCAGGGCGAGCGCGGTCGTGGCGAAGCGGGTCTGCACTACCGAGCGTTCGTCGGCGAAGGGCAACGCCACCGTCTCGTCGGAGAGTTCGGCGGCCGGGGTGTCCGGATCGCCGAGCACGGTGACCGTGGGGATGCGCCCCCGCAGCGCGTCGAGCAGCCGCAGCACCTCGGTCGTGGTCCCGGAGCGGGTGATGGCCAGGACGACGTCGTACCCCCGCTCGGTCCCGAGCGGCGCCTCCGACGCGGCGAACGCGTCCGTCACCCCCAGCCCCGCCCCCTCGCGCAGGGCGGCGAAAGACTGGGCCATGAACCACGAGGTCCCGCACCCGACGACCGCCACCCGCTGCCCGGTCCGGGGCAGCGGCGGTCCGGCCGCGGCCTGCCGGACCGCGGACCGCCAGGTGTCGGGCTGGCTGCGCAGCTCCCGCTCCATGTGCGTCGCCGTCTCGCTCACGGGACCCCGCCTCTCCGTGCGTCGCTGGAAAGCTGATGCGTGAAGCTGCAAGATTGAGCTTCACCGCAAGCAATATTACGCACAGAGTCGCGCGGGAGGCGGTGGAGTGGCCGGCGGCGATCGGACGGCCGCCCCGCGGGCCTCCTGCGGTCGTGGTCGCCTCGTGGTGGCCTTGTGTGGCATACGCCACTGCCGCCGTGGGTGGTCCGTCGCCGCCGTCGGCTTGTGGAAAGTGGAACGCGTTCTTAGCATTCTTGGTGTTACATCAGTTGTGTCACATGGCTGGGGGCTTGATGGCAACGGCAGCGCGGAACGCGGCGGGCCCGCTCGACGGGGTGCGCGTCGTGGAGCTGGCCGGGATCGGACCCGGGCCGTTCGCGGCGATGCTTCTCGCCGATCTCGGCGCGGACGTCGTGCGCGTCGACCGGCCCGGCGGGCCTGTGCTGGGCATCGACCCCGCCTGCGACATCACCAACCGGAACAAGCGCTCCGTCATCCTCGACCTGAAGGACGAACGCGGTGTCGCGGCCGTACTCGACCTCGTCGAGCGGGCCGACGTCCTGCTCGAGGGCAACCGCCCGGGCGTCGCCGAACGCCTCGGTGTCGGCCCTGACGCCTGCCTGGCCCGCAACCCCCGGCTCGTCTACGGACGCATGACCGGCTGGGGCCAGGACGGGCCGCTCGCCCAGCGCGCCGGACACGACATCGGCTACATCGCGCTCACCGGAGCACTCGGCATGACCGGTCCCGCCGAGGGACCGCCCTACGCCGCGGCCAATCTGCTGGGCGACTACGCCGGCGGTTCGCTCTATCTGGTGATCGGCGTGCTCGCCGCGCTCCAGCACGCGCGCGCCGAGGACGGCGCCGGGCAGGTCGTCGACGCCGCGATCGTGGACGGCACCAGCCACCTGACCACCATGATCCACGGCATGCTGGCGGCCGGCGGCTGGCAGGACCGGCGCGGGGCGAACCTGCTGGACGGCGGCGCCCCCTTCTACGGCACCTACGAAACGGCGGACGGCGGTTTCATGGCCGTCGGCGCACTGGAACCACGCTTCTACGCCGAGTTCGTCCGCCTGCTCGGCATCGAGGACGAGGCGCCGGACCGCGAGGAGCCGGGCGCCTGGGCGGAGCTGCGGGCCGCCGTCGCCGCCCGCTTCAAGACCCGTACGCGGGCGGAGTGGGACGAGGTCTTCCAGGACTCCGACGCCTGCGTCGCGCCCGTGCTCTCCCTCGGCGAGGCGCCCCGGCACCCGCATCTGGCGGCCCGCCGCACCTTCGTCGAACACGGGGGCATCACCCAGCCGGCCCCCGCGCCCCGCTTCTCCGGCACGCCCACCGCCGTCACCCGGCCGCCCGCGCTGCCCGGCGCGGACGCCGCCGGGGTGGCACGGGACTGGGACCTGCCCGCCCTCGCCGAGCCGGCCCCCGCTCCCGCGCCTGCTTCCGCTTCCACCCCGGCTTCCGCGCCCGCATCCGACCCCGCCAAGGACAGTGACGCATGAAGATCGCCACCCCGCTCCAGTACGCCGACAACCCCCGCACCGCCGCCGACGAGGTCGCGAAGCTGGAGGCCGCCGGCCTCGACGCGGTCTGGGTCGCGGAGGCGTACGGCTTCGACTCGCCCACCGTCATGGGCTATCTCGCCGCCCGCACCGAGCGGATGCAGATCGGCGCCGCCATCCTCAACGTCTACTCCCGCACCCCGGCCCTCATCGCCCAGACCGGCGCCGGCCTCGACGTCCTCTCCGAGGGGCGCGCCCTGCTCGGCCTGGGCGCCTCCGGGCCGCAGATGATCGAGGGCTGGCACGGCATGCCGTACGACAAGCCGCTGGGCCGTACCCGCGAGACGATCGAGCTGTGCCGCCGCATCTGGCGCCGCGAGATCATCGAGCACCACGGCATCACCGACATGCCGCTGCCAGCGGAGAAGGGCGGCAGGCTGGGCAAGCCGCTGAAGATGCTCAACCACCCCGTGCGCGCGGAGATCCCCCTCTACGTCGCGGCGCTGGGCCCGGCCAACGTCAGGATGACCGCCGAGATCGCGGACGGCTGGCTGCCGCACCTGTTCGTACCCGAGAAGGCCAAGGACGTGTGGGGCGCCGCGCTGGCCGACGGGACGGCCAAGCGCGCACCGGAGCGCGGCCCGCTGGAGATCTCCGCGGGCACGCTGCTGGCCATCGGCCCGGACGCGGCGGAAATACGGGAATCCGTGCGCCCCCTCATCGCCCTCTACATCGGCGGCATGGGGGCCAAGGGCAAGAACTTCTACAACGACGTGGCCCGCGCGTACGGTTATGAGGAGGCCGCCGAGAAGGTGCAGGACCTCTACCTCGCGGGAAGGAAACGGGAGGCCGAGGCCGCCGTGCCGGCCGAGTTCTGCGAGCTGGTCTCTCTCTGCGGTCCCGAGGGCTACGTGCGCGAACGTATCGAGGCGTTCCGCGAGGCCGGGGTCACCATGCTCAACGTCACCCCCGTCGGACCCGACCCGGCCAGGCTCATCGCACAGGTCAAGAGCTGGCTCTAAGGAGCATCCACCATCATGAAGCGCCAGATCTTCACCGAGGACCACGAAGCGTTCCGGCAGACCGTCCGCACCTTCCTCGCCAAGGAGGTCGCACCCCACCACGAGCAGTGGGAGCGGGACGGCATCGTCTCCCGCGACGTCTGGCTGGCGGCCGGCCGGCAGGGCCTGCTCGGGCTCGCGGTGCCCGAGGAGTACGGCGGCGGGGGAGTGGAGGACTTCCGCTACGCCGCCGTGCTCGGCGAGGAGTGCACCCGCGCGGGCGCCTCCGGCCTCGCCCTGAGCCTGCACAACGACATGGTCGGCCCCTATCTGACCTCGCTGTGCACCGCTGAGCAGAAGCGCCGCTGGCTGCCCGGCTTCTGCTCGGGCGAGATCATCACCGCCATCGCCATGACCGAGCCGGGCGCCGGCTCCGACCTGCAGGGCATCCGAACGAGCGCCGAGGACAAGGGCGACCACTGGGTGCTCAACGGCGCCAAGACCTTCATCTCCAACGGCATCATCTCCGACCTCGTCGTCGTGGTCGCCAGGACGAAGCCGGAAGGCGGCGCGAAGGGGCTCAGCCTGCTCGTCGTCGAGCGCGGCATGGCGGGCTTCGAACGCGGCCGCAACCTCGACAAGATCGGTCTGAAGGCTCAGGACACGGCCGAGCTGTTCTTCACCGACGTCCGCGTGCCCAAGGAGAACCTGCTCGGCGAACTCAACGGCGCCTTCGGGCACTTGATGACCAACCTGGCCCAGGAGCGGATGGCCATCGCCGTCACGGGCATCGCCGCGGCCGAGCACGTGCTGGAGCTGACGACGCACTACGTCAAGGAACGCGAGGCGTTCGGGCGGCCGCTCGCCAAACTCCAGCACATCCGCTTCGAGATCGCCGAGATGGCCACCGAGTGCGCCGTCACCCGCAGTTTCCTCGACCGCTGCATCGAGGACCACGCGAAGGGCGAACTGGACGCGGTGCACGCGTCCATGGCCAAGTGGTGGGCGACGGAGCTGCAAAAACGCGTCACCGACCGCTGTCTCCAACTGCACGGCGGCTACGGCTACATGAACGAATACCCCATCGCCCGCGCCTTCACGGACGGACGCATCCAGACCATCTACGGCGGCACGACCGAGATCATGAAGGAGATCATCGGCCGCTCGATCCTGGGCTGAGCCGCCCGCCCCGCACCCGACCCGTACTCCCCGTACGCACCGAAAGGCTGCTGATCGTGAGCACCGAAGCGTATCTCTACGAAGCCATCCGCACCCCGCGCGGGCGTGGAAAGGCCAACGGTGCCCTGCACGGCACCAAGCCCATCGACCTCATCGTCGGCCTCATCCACGAGATGCGCCGCCGCTTCCCCGGCCTGGACCCCGCGGCCATCGACGACGTCGTGCTCGGCGTCGTCAGCCCGCTGGGCGACCAGGGCTCTGACATCGCCAAGACCGCCGCGATCGCCGCAGGGCTGCCCGACACCGTCGCCGGCGTGCAGGAGAACCGCTTCTGCGCCTCCGGCCTGGAGGCGGTCAACCTCGCGGCGGCGAAGGTACGTTCGGGCTGGGAGGACCTCGTCCTGGCGGGCGGTGTCGAGTCCATGTCCCGGGTGAAGATGGGCAGCGACGGCGGCGCCTGGGCCATGGACCCGATGACCAGCTTCGAGACCGGCTTCGTGCCGCAGGGCATCGGCGCCGACCTCATCGCGACCATCGAGGGCTTCTCCCGGCGTGACGTCGACGAGTACGCGGCCCGGTCCCAGGAACTGGCCACCGAGGCGTGGAAGGACGGGCGCTTCGACCGCTCCGTCGTCCCCGTCACCGACCGCAACGGCCTCGTCGTTCTCGACCGTGACGAACACATCCGGCCCGGCACCACCGCCGACTCCCTCGCCGGCCTGAAGCCCTCCTTCGCCGACATCGGCGAGCTGGGCGGCTTCGACGCGGTCGCGCTGCAGAAGTACCACTGGGTGGAGGAGATCGACCACGTCCACCACGCGGGCAACTCCTCCGGCATCGTCG
This sequence comes from Streptomyces sp., assembly GCF_050698815.1. GTDB lineage: Bacteria > Actinomycetota > Actinomycetes > Streptomycetales > Streptomycetaceae > Streptomyces. The sequence continues at coordinate 5,686 of NZ_JBOHCV010000319.1, read as the reverse complement.
ACGGCAGCGCCCTGACCGCCATCGGCAACGCGGAGGTCGGCGAGCGCTACGGGCTGCGCCCCCGCGCCCGTATCGTCTCCGCCGCCGTCTCCGGCGCCGACCCGACCATCATGCTCACCGGCCCCGCGCCCGCTTCGAAGAAGGCCCTCGCCAAGGCCGGCCTGACGGCGGCGGACATGGACCTGGTCGAGATGAACGAGGCGTTCGCGGCCGTCGTGCTGCGGTTCGCCAAGGACATGGACCTGCCGCTGGAGAAGGTCAACGTCAACGGCGGCGCCATCGCCATGGGCCACCCGCTCGGCGCCACCGGCGCGATGCTGCTGGGCACCCTCGTCGACGAACTGGAGCGCCGCGACCTGCGCTACGGCCTGGCCACGCTGTGCGTCGGCGGCGGCATGGGCAGCGCCACCGTCATCGAACGGCTCTGACCCGGCACCGCCCCGACACGGCCCCCGGCCCCGCCCTCACGTACGGAGAAGCACTCACCATGCCCGAGTCCACGACCATCCGCTGGGAACAGGACGACACCGGCGTCGTCACCCTCGTACTGGACGACCCCGACCAGTCCGCCAACACCATGAACGCGGCGTTCAAGGCATCGCTCCGCGTGATCGCCGACCGTCTCGAGACCGAGAACGAGGCGGGCAACGTCCGCGGCGTCATCGTCACCTCCGCCAAGAAGACCTTCTTCGCCGGCGGCGATCTCAACGACCTCATCCGCGCCCGGCCCGAGGACGCCGAGGAGGTCTTCGAGTCGAGCATGGCGATCAAGCGTGACCTGCGCCGCATCGAAACCCTCGGCAAGCCGGTCGTCGCCGCGGTCAACGGCGCGGCGCTCGGCGGCGGTTTCGAGATCGCGCTGGCCTGCCACCACCGCGTCGCCCTCGACGCCAAGGGCTCCAAGATCGGCTGCCCGGAGTCCACGCTCGGGCTGCTCCCGGCGGGCGGCGGCGTCACCCGCAGCGTCCGGCTGCTGGGCATCACCGACGCGCTGCTGAACGTGCTCCTCCAGGGGCAGCAGTACTTCCCCGCCAAGGCGAAGGAGAAGGGCCTCGTGCACGAGGTCGTGGACAGCGAGGAGGCCATGCTGGCCGCCGCCCACGCCTTCATCGACGCCAACCCCGCATCGCAGCAGCCCTGGGACGTCAAGGGCTACAAGATCCCGGGCGGCACCCCGTCCCACCCGAAGTTCGCCGCCAACCTGCCCGCCTTCCCCGCGAACCTGGCCAAGCAGATCAGCGGCGCCCCCTACCCGGCGCAGCGCAACATCCTGGCCGCCGCCGTCGAGGGCTCCCAGGTCGACTTCGACAACGCCCAGATCATCGAGGCCCGTTACTTCGTGGAGCTGGTCACCGGCCAGATCTCGAAGAACATGATCCAGGCGTTCTTCTTCGACCTGCAGGCCGTCAACGCCGGCCGCAGCCGCCCGCAGGGCATCGAGCCGCGTCCCGTACGCAAGGTCGCCGTGCTCGGCGCCGGCATGATGGGCGCCGGCATCGCCTACTCCTGCGCCAAGGCCGGGATCGAGGTCGTACTCAAGGACGTCTCCCTGGAGGCCGCCGAGAAGGGCAAGAGCTACTCGGCCGGTCTGCTGGAGAAGGCGCTCGCGCGCGGCCGTACGACCGAGGAGAAGCGGGACGCGCTGCTGGCCCGTATCACCCCGGCCGCCGACCCCCAGGCCGTGGCGGGCTGTGACGCCGTCATCGAGGCGGTCTTCGAGGACCCCGCGCTCAAGCACAAGGTCTTCCAGGAGATCCAGGACATCGTCGAGCCCGACGCGCTGCTGTGCTCCAACACCTCCACGCTCCCCATCACCGCCCTCGCCGAAGGCGTCACGCGCGAGGCGGACTTCATCGGGCTGCACTTCTTCTCGCCCGTCGACAAGATGCCGCTGGTGGAGATCATCAAGGGCGGCGGGACCGGGGACGAGGCGCTGGCCCGCGCCTTCGACCTGGTGCAGCAGATCAAGAAGACGCCCATCGTCGTCAACGACTCCCGAGGCTTCTTCACCTCGCGCGTCATCGGCCACTTCATCAACGAGGGCGTCGCCCTGCTCGGTGAGGGCGTGGACCCCGCCACCGTCGAGCAGGCCGCGGCCCAGGCCGGCTACCCGGCCAAGGTGCTCTCCCTGATGGACGAACTGACCCTCACCCTGCCCCGCAAGATCCGCGACGAGTCGCGACGGGCGCTGGAGGCCGAGGGCGTCACCTGGGCGCCGCACCCCGCGGACGCGGTCATCGACCGGATGGTCGACGAGTTCGGGCGTACGGGCCGCAGCGGCGGCGCGGGCTTCTACGACTACGGCGAGGACGGCAAGCGCGGCAAGCTGTGGCCGGGCCTGCGCGAGCACTTCGGACCCCCGAACGGCACAGCAGACCACGGCATCCCCTTCACGGACATGCAGGAGCGGATGCTCTTCGCCGAGGCGCTGGACACCGTGCGGCTCTTCGAGGAAGGCGTCCTCACCTCGGTGGCCGACGCCAACATCGGCTCCATCATGGGCATCGGCTTCCCGCCCTGGACCGGCGGCGTGATCCAGTACGTGAACGGCTACGAGGGCGGGCTCACCGGCTTCGTGGCCCGCGCCCGGGAACTGAGGGAGCGCTACGGCGACCGGTTCGCCGTACCGGCGCTGCTGGCGGACAAGGCGGAGCGGGGCGAGGTCTTCAAGGACTGATCCCGCCGGCCCCGTCCTGGTCGGCGGAGTGCGGGGCGCGCTCCTTCGCGAACGCGCCCCGCAGCTCCTCCTTCATCGACCGCTGGAACGCGGTCATCAGCGCCTGCACCACCATCGGCTGCATGTGCGCCGACAGCGACTTCATCCGCTCCAGCTGCTCCGGGTCCGCCTCCCGCTCCCGGTACGGCCGCCACACCTCGTCCCGGAACAGGCGGCTCAGCTCACGCGCCGCCGAGCGGGAGTGCTCCAGCATCACCTCGCGGGCGGCGAGGATCGTCTCCTGGGTGATCGGCACGTCCAGCAGCCGCACCCCCAGGTGCAGCAGCCCGGGGTCGACCCGGAAGACGGCCGGGTCCTCCGTCGCCGTCAGCACGTCCATCGCCGCCAGCCGCTGGAGGTCGTCGTCCGTCAGTTCCCGGCCGACCCGTCCCTCCAGCTGGTCCCGGGTCGCCTCATCGACGGTGTCGGGCATCCAGGAGGTGACCATGGCGCGGTGGATGGCCAGGTCGTGCGGGCTGATGTCGTCCGGCAGCCGCTGGAGATAGCGCTCGATCGCCGAGAGCGTCATGCCCTGGTTCTGCAGTTCCTCGATCAGCGCCAGCCGGGAGAGGTGATCCGGCCCGTAGCGGCCCACCCGGCGCGGGCCGATGGTGGGCGGCGGCAGCAGGCCGCGGGTGCTGTAGAAGCGGACCGTACGGACGGTGACGCCCGCCCGGGCGGCGAGCTGCTCCACGGTCAGGCTGTCCGGCCGGCCGTCGCCGCCCTGGTCCGCCCGCTGCCGCTGCTCCATTCGACCGCGCCTCTCTCCGTGCCGTTCGCCCAGCCCATTGTGTTCAACAGTATTGCTGTCTCACCAGTCGTGTATTGCAATACCCCCGGGAAGGACTTCCAGGCCCGGTATATCCGCCGCCCCGTTCGGAGGCCGCCATGACCGCCATCCTTCGGCTCCCTGCCGCAGACCCCGCCGAACTGACCGTCCCCGACCTGCTGTTGCGCAACGCCGAGGACCACGGCGACCTGCCCGCCCTGTCCTGGCGTACGGACACCGGGAGTGGCCCCGACGCCGGCGGAGGCACCGACGCCGCCGCCGGCCGCCCCGGGTGGACCACCCTGACCTGGAGCCAGGCACGGGACCGGGTCGCCCGGCTCGCCGCCGGTTTCACCGCCCTCGGCGTCGGGCGCGGAGACCACGTCCTGATGATGATGGGCAACCGCCCCGAACACTGGCTGACCGACCTCGCCCTCGTCCATCTCGGCGCTGTCCCGGTCTCCGTTTACGGCACCGCCGCGCCCGGCCAGATCGCCCACATCGTCCGGCACAGCCGCGCCCGGCTCGCCGTGGTCGGGGGAGCGGCGGAGGTAGCGGCCTGGGAGCCGCTGCCGCTCCGCCTGGTCGTGGTGGAGCCGGATCACGAGGAGCGGGCGGGACAGGCCGGACAGCCCGGACAGGCCGGACAGCACATCCCGTTCGCCCAGGTGGCCCGCCCGTACGACCAGGAGGTCTTCGAACGGACGTGGCGGGCGGCGGCGGCCGGCGACCCGGTCACCGTCGTCTACACCTCCGGCACCACCGGAGACCCCAAAGGCGTCGTCGTCTCCCACCGCAACGTCGTACTCAACGGCCTCGCCCTGGACCGCGTGGTCGAACTGCCCGACCACGTCGAGCACATCTGCTACCTGCCCTTCGCGCACATCGCCGAGCGGATGCTCGGCATCTATCTGCCGGTCCTCCGTGCCTCGCACGTCCACCTGTGCGAGGACCCCGGGCAGGTGGCGGCGACGGCGAGGGAGCTGCACCCGGCGCAGTTCTTCGGCGTGCCGCGGGTGTGGGAGAAGCTGGCCGCCTCCGTACGGGCCGCCCTGGCGCACCTCCCGGACGAGCGGCGAGCGGCGGTCGAGGAGGCCGGGGACGTGGCCCGCGCGTACGTCGGCCACCGTGAACGCGGCGAGCGGCCGCCCCCCGGATTGGCCGCTTCCTACGAGCGCGCCAAGCGTGACGTGCTCGACCCCCTCCTGGCCATGGCCGGATTCGAGCGGCTGGTGTGGACGGCGAGCGCGTCCGCGCCGATGCCGATGGACGTGGTGCGCTTCTGGGCCGGTTTCGGCATCGTGATCATGGATGCCTGGGGTCTGACGGAGACGGTCGGCGTCGCCACCACCAACAGCCCGGCGGCCTTCCGGCTGGGCTCGGTGGGCAGGCCGCTGGAGGGAGTGGAGCTGCGCACGGCCTCCGACGGCGAGATCGAGGTGCGCGGCCGCACCGTCGTCGACGGCTATCTGCGGGCCGACGGGTCGGTGGAGCCGGTGACGGACGAGGAGGGGTGGTTCGCGACGGGCGACATCGGGCGCCTCGACGAGGACGGCTTCCTCTGGCTGACCGACCGCAAGAAGGAGATGATCGTGACCTCCACGGGCAAGAACGTCTCGCCCGCGCTCGTCGAGAACACGCTCAAGGAACATCCCCTCATCGGCCAGGCGTTCGTACACGGCGACGGCCGGTCCCACCTCGTCGCGCTGCTGGTGCTGGACGGGGAGCTGGCACCCGCGTGGGCGGCGGCCCGAGGCCTGGACGCGGACCTCGCGGCACTGGCCGGCCACTCCACGGTCCTCGCCGAGATCGACCGCGCCGTGGCGGCGGCCAACGCTCGCCTCAACCGCACCGAGCAGGTCAAGCGGTACCGCCTGCTCAGCGAGGAATGGGGCCCGCAGACCGGTGAGTTGACGCCGTCTCTGAAGCTGCGCCGCCGGGTCGTACGTGACAAGTACGGTTCCGTCATCGACGAGCTGTACGAGCCGTAGAGAACTCGCGGGCCGTGCTGTGCCTCGTCGCGGCCGATGGCGCCGTAGGCGACGATCACCGCCTCGCCCGCTCCGATGACCGAGTCACCGACCGGCACGTCCTCGGTCGCGAAGCGGATCAGGACGTGCGTGGTCGGCGCGTTCCAGCGCAGGGTCTCCTCGATGACGCCCTCCCAGCTCGCCTCCCCCGCCCGGACGAGCGCGAGCTGG
>NZ_JBOHCV010000318.1:0-8953 GCF_050698815.1 Streptomyces sp. | reverse complement strand
GCCCTCCTGGCCGCCCCGGTGTCCGCGCTGCTGGCGGGGGCCGCGGCGTCCCGCGCGGGCCGCCCGCTGCGCCGGCTGCAGCAGCGCACCAGCGGCCTCGACCCGCGCGCGGACACCACACGGCTCGCGCACACACCGACCCGGATCACCGAGGTCGACGACCTCGCCGCGACGCTGGCCACGGTGCTGGCCCGCTACGACGAACAGGCCGCCCGCACCCGTGAGGCGCTGGCCACGGCCCGGTCCTTCTCCTCGGCGGCGGCGCACGAACTGCGGACACCGCTGATGAGCATGCAGACCAACCTGGAGATCCTCACCGACCACCCCGGACTGGGCGGAGAGGACCGCGAGGAGGTGCTGGCCGACCTGCGGCAGGAGCACACCCGGGTGCTGGGCCTGCTGGTGATGCTCAGGGAACTGGGCCAGGGCGACCTCGTCGAGGCGGACGCCTTCGGCCCGCTGGACCTGGGGGAGGTGGCCGAGGCGGCGGTCGCGGACGCGCGTCGCCGGGACCGTACGGCCGACGTCACCGTGTCCACCGCCGGCGCCGGGAGACTGACCGCGCACGGCTGGGAACCGGGACTGCGGTCCCTGCTCGACAACCTCATCGCCAACGCCCTCGTCCACGGGCGGCGTTCCCCCGTCGAGGTGGGCCTGCGCGCGGACACCTCACCCGCCGGACCGATCGCGGTGCTGACGGTGGACGACCACGGTCCGGGCATCCCGCCCGAGCGCCGCGCGGCGGTCTTCGAGCGCTTCCGGCGCGGCCCGGACAGCACCGGCTCCGGGCTGGGCCTCACCCTCGTCGCCCAGCAGGCCGCACTGCACCGGGCCACCGTCGAGGTGCGGGACCGGCCGGCGGGCGGTCGCGGTACCCGCGTGGAAGTTCGCCTCCCGCTCGCGCCGCCGGCCCCCTCCCTGCCCGCACAGCGGGACTGGCTGATCGGAACGGCCGCCGGGCCACAAGGAATTCACAAGGACGGTCTTTAGCGTCGGCGACCGCGCGGGGCACTCCGGCCACGTGCTGACCGAACGACCGGAGGAGAACACGTCATGAGGACAACGAAGCGCACCACCATCGCCCTCTCCACCGTCGCCGCGCTGCTCGTTACGGGGGGCGCCGCGACCGCGGTCGCCGCGTCGGACGGCGATGCGGCGCAGGGGACGTCGGCGACGTCGGCTGTCGCGGCCGAGAAGGCGGAGAAGGGCGAGAAGTCGGAGAAGCCCAAGAGGGACGGCGCCCGGAAGCTGTGCAAGCGCGCCCCGAAGATCGACAAGCGGATCGACCGCGTACTGCGCCGGCTGGACGGCAAGGCCGCGAAGCGCGGGTCCGTCGCCCGGCTGGAGCAGCGGATCGAGAACGCGAAGAAGGCCGGGCACGGCCCCATCGCGGACTACCTCGCCAACCGGCTCGAGGACCGGAAGGCCGTCGCCCCCAGGCTCAAGGACCGGCAGAAGGACCTGGACAAGGTGCGGACCTGGTGCGAGGACAACAACAACGGGCGCGGCAAGGAGAGCAAGCGCTGACGACCGCCCCGACCGGAGCCGGCGGCCGCACGCTGTGGGGGCCGCGGCCGCCGGCTCCCGCACGGCGCGGCAGGGCTTGACCCGGCGCCGGGCTACGTGCCGAGCCCCGACGGCAGCAGGAGGCGGGCGGCCGAAGTGCCCAGGCCGGTGGGGACGTCGATGCGGCGTGGCCGGCCGGCGGTCGGGTCCGGGAGGCGCCGGAGGTCCTCCTCCTTGTAGCGGTGGCAGCCCTGGTGCCAGGTGAGGATGCCCGAAAGCCAGTGCTCCAGGTCCGTGACGTAGCCGTCGAGGGTCCGGCGTGCCTCGGGACTGAGGCCGAAGTCGTCGCAGAGGACGGGGAGTTCGTGTGCGACGACGTGCTGGAACTGCCGCATGCGGGAGTTCATCAGGTCGTCGATGACGGCGAGGGCGGTCGGGTGGTCGCAGTCGAAGAAGTTCTGCACGACGAGGATGCCGTTGTGCACCTCGCCCTCGTACTCGATCTCCTTCTGGTAGGAGAAGACGTCGTTGAGCAGTGCCGCGTAGTCGGAGGCGGCGTTCTCCAGTGAACGCATGGGGCCGCTCCGGTAGATCTCGGGCGGCACCTGCCGGCCGTGTGCCAGCCGGCACAGGCTCATCGTGAGGTCGGATCCGAAGGTCAGCCGGCGCATCTCGATGTAGTCGACGGGGTCGGGGATGCGGTTCTGCGCCTGGTTGGCCAGTTCCCACAGCCAGCCGCGCGTCATGTCCTCGACGGCCTTGCGCAGCGCCCGGCGCGCCGGAAGCGTCATCGGGCCGGCCGTACGGGCCCACAGGTCGGCGAGGCCACGCTCCAGAGCGTTCGCCGGCGTCGGGGTGGCGGGGTTGCCGAGGGTGCCGTGGAGGGAGCCGTCGACGGGCATGAAGGCGGACAGCCGGTCGGTGGCCGCCTGCGCGCCGGCCAGGTCGCGGGGGCGCCCGTAGACCACGGGGTAGTAGTCGTCGCCGTACGTGCCCCAGGCCAACCAGCCCGAACTCAGGTCGAGTTCAGCGGGCGACGCATCCGGGTGGATGCCCGCCGCACACAGCGGGAGATCGATGTCGATGAGCCTGCGCTCGTCCCAGACGTGCGAGAAGGGCACGCCCGGCTGCGGCTGAAGGAGGCCCATCCGGTGTGCCCACTCCACGACGTTGCGCCGGGCCGAGGGCAGGTGCGGGCTGAGCCGGGTCGTGAACGGCATGGCGAAGTCGGGCAGCCGGGACGGTCCCACGCGCGCGTAGGGGACGTGGGTGAAGCCGCGGGCGCGGGCGGACTCGGCGCGGGCGGTGGTGGCCGGAATCAGGTGCGCGGCGGACGAACCGAGACCGGTGGGGCGCGGCACGGCACACTGACCGGGCGCCACGGCCGCGCCCGCCGCGCCCTTGTTCATGTAGCGGCTGGAGCGCATGTGCCACTCGTGCCCGCCCGACTGCCAGTCCTGCAGCCCCTTGACGTACGCGAGCACCTTCGCGCACGAGGAGGGATCGAGGCCCTCCTGTGCGAAGAGCGGGGGGAGTTCGGTGAGGGCGGTGTTCTCGAACTGCTGGAGCCGCGAGGTGAGCAGGTCGTTGACGGCGTCGGCCGCCTGCTGGGTCGTGCACTCCAGGAACGTCTCCAGCACCAGGACGCCGTTGCTGTTCTCCCCCTCGTCCTCGACCTCGCGCTGGTAGGAGAAGAGGTCGTTACGCAGGTGCACGGCGTCGGCGAAGGCGTCGCGCAGGGCCCGAAGCGGCCGCGACGCGGCGACCGTTGCGGGGACCTCGGCGTTCGCCGCGTACTCCACGAGACCTGCCGACCAGGGCGCGCCGCCGACCTTGCGGCGCATCTCGACGTACTCGACGGGGTTGGGGATGCGGTGGGCGTTGATGTTGGCCAGTTCCCAGAGCGACTCGTTGAGCAGGTTCTCGGTGCTCTCGGCGAAGCGGGCCCGCCACTGCGCGGACATGCTCGGCACCGTACGGGCCCACAGGTCGGCCAGGCCGGCCTCGACGGGGTTCGTCGGCTCCGGCACTTCGGTGGCCAGGTCCATCGGCATGAACGCCGGGAGCCTGTCCAGGTAGGCCTTTCCGCCCTCCCGGTCCTGCGGGCGCTTGAAGATCTCCAGGAAGTGGTCGTCGAAGAAGAAGACCCACACGTACCAGTCGGTGACGAGGTTGAGATCCGGCCCCGACGCGTCGGGGTGGGTGTGGGCGCAGAGCAGGGCGTAGTCGTGCGCGTCGAGATCCCGCTGCGTCCAGATGCCGGACCCCTCCAGCATCCCCATCTCGCGGGCCCACTTCGTGGAGTGCTCGCGGGCCGCCGTCAGCCGCGGGTTGAGCCGGGCCGGGTACGGCAGGTAGAAGTCCGGCAGTTCGAAGGGCTCTTTCGCTGTCACCGGTGCCCGGCCTTTCTCGACGCTTCCCGACGGTGCTGCACCCGATCGGCTCAGCACTACCCGAGGCGACGGAGGGCTACCCGCGGCCCTCAACAGTCATACAAATAGGGCGTGGGCGCACGAGTTGACACCTGCACGCACGTTCCCAGCGGGCCCACGGGCCGCTAGCTTTCCTACGACGCGTCCGCAACCCGGACGCGGAGTACGCCCCGCCGAACAGTGCTGTCCCCGCCGTAACCACCGGAAGGACCCCGACTGTGCACGCTCCGCTCCGCAGCACCCGTATACCGGCCGGCCCGCACAGACCGGCCGGCCCGTCACACCGGCGCCGCTCCCTCGCCGCGCTGGCCGCCGCCGTCATCGCGGCACCGCTGATCCTCACCGCCGCCGCTTCCCCCGCCACCGCCACCGGCGACGGGAGCGCCGACGCTGCCACCTCAGTCCGCGGCAACCCGGCCAAGGACGGCGAGCAGTTGGCGAAGAAGCTCGTCCGGCGCACCGGCGCCAAGGGCGCCATGCGGCATCTCAAGGCCCTCCAGGCCATCGCCCAGCGCAGCGACGGCAACCGCGCGGCCGGCTCCCCCGGCCACGACCGGTCCGCGAAGTACGCCGGCGCGCTGTTGAAGGAGGCCGGCTACGACGTCACCTACCAGAACTTCGACTTCACCTATGTCGAGACCCTCGCCGAGAAGCTGACGGTCCGTACCCCCGACCCGGGGGAGGTGCCGATCAAGCTGATGACGTACACGAAGAGCACTCCGGAGGGCGGCACGGAAGCGGCCGTCACCGCCGTGCCGGCGGACGCGGACGGCAGCACCGGCTGCACGGCCGCGGACTACGCCTCCGGCGACTTCGACGGCCGTATCGCACTGATCCGGCGCGGCGGCTGCACCTTCGCCGACAAGCAGGCGGCGGCCGCCGATGCCGGCGCCGTCGCCGCCATCGTCTACAACAACGTCGACGGCGATCTGAACGGCACCATCGGCGACCCCGCCGCCGGGCGGATCCCCACCGGCGGCGTCAGCATGGCGGACGGCGAGGCGATGGCCGCCGACGTCGAAGCCGGCGAGGTCACGGTGAACCTGGAACTGCGGGAGTTCCAAGAGGAGCGCAGCACTCCCAACGTCATCGCGGAGACCCCTGGCGGCGACGCCCGCAACGTGGTGATGCTCGGCGCCCACCTCGACTCCGTATCCGCCGGGCCAGGCATCAACGACAACGGGTCCGGCTCGGCCGGAATCGTGGAGACCGCGCTCCAGTTCGCCGCCGCCGGCGGCACGGACCACGGGAACGGCCACGACGGCAAGGCCAGGAACAAGGTGCGCTTCGCGCTGTGGACCGCCGAGGAACTCGGCCTCCTGGGCTCCGAGCACTACGTCAGCCGGCTCTCCGCCGCGGACCGCGACGACATCGCGCTCTACCTCAACTTCGACATGATCGCGTCGCCCAACTACGGCCTGTTCGCCTACGACGGTGACGACTCCGACGGCGTCGGCGCCGGGCCCGGTCCGGAGGGCTCCGCCCAACTGGAGAAGGACATCACCGACTTCGTCAGCAGCCGCGGCGAGGAGATGCGTGGCACCGACTTCACCGGCCGTTCCGACTACGGACCGTTCATCGAGGCCGGCATCCCCGCGGGCGGCACCTTCACCGGTGGGGACGGCATCAAGACCGAGGCACACCGGGAACTGTGGGGCGGCACGGCGGACGCCGCGTACGACGGCTGCTACCACATGGCGTGCGACGACCTGGACAACATCGACAAGAAAGCCTTCGACGTCAACGTCAAGGTGATGGCCAACGCCGTCGGCCGTTACGCACACGACGTCAGCACCCTTCCGTAACCAGGTCGTCAGCGTTCCGGACCCGCGGCACGGCACCCGGCAAGAGAGAGAGGAGGCTGCGCACGGTGCCGCGGGCCCGGTAGGCTTTCCGTGTGATCTTCAAGCGAATCGGAAACGGGCGGCCGTACCCCGACCACGGCCGGGAGAGCACCCGCCAGTGGGCGGATGTCGCCCCACGCCCGGTGCGCCTCGACCAGCTCGTCACCACCAAGGGACAGCTCGACCTCGAGACGCTGCTCGCCGAGGATTCGACCTTCTACGGTGACCTGTTCGCCCACGTCGTGAAGTGGGGCGGCGACCTCTATCTGGAGGACGGGCTGCACCGTGCCGTACGGGCCGCCCTGCAGCAGCGGCAGGTGCTGCACGCCCGCGTGCTGGAGCTGGACTGACGTCCTGCGCGGCCCGGCCGTAGCACTCCCACTCGTCCTTTCGGGGGCGGCACGCCGTTGTCATTGATCATCTAGTAGGCATCGGGTTCATCCCGCATTACGCTGCGCCCATGAGCATGCTGACTCCCCCCGGCATGGGCGGAAAGTACCGCATCACGGGTGACCGTTACCCCCGCATGCGCCGCCCCCGCAACCGTCGCAGGATTGTGCTCGCTGCCGTCGCCGCGGTGACCAGCCTCGGCCTGGCCGGGTGGGGAACGCTCCAGCTCATCGACGTCTTCTCGGGCGGCAGTCCGGCCAGCGCGTCCAGCAGCCAGGCCAACGGCAAGGCCTGCGCCACCGAGGCGAAGGCTCAGCCGGGGGAGGGGAAGCCGGGGGAATCGGGGAAGTCCGGGCAGGACAAGGACCAGGGCGCCAGGCTCCCCGACCCGAGTGACATCACGGTCAACGTCCTCAACGCCACCGGCCGCAGCGGTCTGGCCAAGTCGACCGCCGACGAACTGAAGGAGCGCGGCTTCAGGATCGGCAAGGTCGCCAACGCACCGGCCGGGCTCGACAAGAAGGTCAAGCCCGCCGGCGTACTGATGGGTGCCCCCAGCGCGGAGACCAGCGCCGCCCTGAAGGTCCTGGGAACCCAGCTCAAGGGTGCCGACACGCGTCATGACGAGCGCGAGAGCGCCGACGTCGATCTCGTCATCGGCGACGCCTACAAGAAGCTCACGAAGAAGAAGGACGCCGAGGCGGCGCTGACCGCGCTGGCCGCCCCCGCTCCGTCGTCCTCGAGCTCGCGCTGCAAGAACTGACGGGACGTCCACGGCCCCACAGCCGAACCGAACGGCTCGCTCAGCCCGCCGTCCCGTACATCCGGTCGCCCGCGTCGCCCAGCCCCGGGACGATGTAACCGTTCTCGTTGAGGCGCTCGTCGATCGACGCCGTCACCACGGTCACCGGCGTGCCGGCCAGCTCACCTTCCATCAGCCGTACGCCCTCCGGCGCCGTCAGCAGGCAGATCGCCGTCACATCGTCGGCGCCGCGCCGGATCAGCTCCTGGATCGCCGCGACCAGCGTGCCGCCGGTCGCCAGCATCGGGTCCAGCACGTACACCTGACGCCCGGACAGGTCGTCCGGCATCCGGTTGGCGTAGGTGGAGGCCTGGAGCGTCTGCTCGTCGCGGATCATGCCGAGGAAACCGACCTCCGCCGTCGGCAGCAGCCGCACCATCCCGTCCAGCATGCCCAGCCCCGCCCGCAGGATCGGCACCACCAGGGGCCTCGGGTGCGACAGCCGCACGCCGGTCGTGTCCGTCACCGGAGTGCGGACGTCGACCTGTTCGGTACGGACATCCCTGGTGGCCTCGTACGCGAGCAGGGTCACCAGCTCGTCGGCGAGACGCCGGAAGGTCGGCGAGTCGGTGCGCTCATCGCGCAGGGTGGAGAGCTTGTGCGCCACCAGCGGGTGGTCGACGACGTGAATCCGCATCCGACGACAGTAGCGGAGGAGGCGTACGGCTCGTACTGGCGTACCCCGACGTAGCGGGGGAAGGTGTTCAGGTAGCCGGAGGTGTACAGATGTCTGACGCACAGCACCCGAGGAACGCCGAGAAGGCCCGCGGCAAGGCCCGGCCCAGCAGGCGCGGCACCACCAGATCTTCCGCATCCGCCACACCCGATGCCGACCGGCTCCGCCGCCGGGCGCGCTTCCTCCGGGAACGGAAAGAGGCCAAGGAGCTGCGCGAACGCGTTCAGCCGCGCCGCGCACACAGTGCTCGTCTGCGGCAGGCGATGCGAATGCGGACGTTCCGCTGGTGAAGCAGCGGCGGGCTGCTGTGACCATCGGCAAGGTCAACAGTCGGTTGAAGAATGGTCACCGTGTGTTGTTCTTCCCGGGCCCAGCTGTGAGATCCGCGCAAACACCCGCACGACGCACTGCCGAAGACCCTCCCCACAGCCGCGGTTTCTGCCACGATTCCGATGGGGCGGGGTGAAGTCCTCGTCAGCAGCCATCGGGCACCTCAGAACAGTGGGAGAGTCACGGTGTATTTCGCCGCACTGCTCGCGCGCACCGAAGACGGGTGGGAAGCGAGCGACACGGAGCTCGACGATGTGGAGACCCTCGCCGACCTGGCCGAACTGGCCAGGGAGGCCGCGACCGACGACGAGCCGGTGCTCGCCTGCATCGAGCAGGAGGGCGAGTGGTTCGGGGTCGTACGGGTCGAGGGCGAGGACGACCCGCGCGTCTTCGTCTCGGACGCCGCCGCTGCCATGCGCAGCTCGTACGGCGAGATCCTGCTCTCCGACGAGCTGCTGGGCCGCGAACCGGAAGATCCGGACGCGCTCGACCAGCTCGTCGACCTCGACGGTACGGAGGACGGCGAGCCGGAGCCGGTGGAGGATCCGGTCGAGGGGGACGAGGCCGAACCGGAACCGGCGGAGAGCGCTCCGCCGGGCCCGATCGGCGACGCGGCCCTGCTCGCCGACCTCGGCATGACCGGCAAGACCCTGATCGCCCTCGCGCCCGAGGACGCGCTCAATGAGATCGCGGACGCGCTGGGCTGCACCGACGTACTGGAGGCGGTGCGGTAGGCCGGGACACCCGGCCAGGAGTCCGCGGTAGCACACTGGCCGTATGACCGACGCCGTCCCTCCTGTACCGGACCCCGCGCGGGACCCCGCGCCGGCCCCGGCGCCCGACCCCGTCCGCGACCCGTGGCTGGCGCCCATGCGCCACGCCCTGGGCGCGGCCGTACGGGCGCCGGAGACCGGCGACGTCCCGGTGGGCGCCGTCGTGCTCGGACCGGACGGCGCGGTGCTGGGCACGGGGC
>NZ_JBOHCV010000317.1:0-17600 GCF_050698815.1 Streptomyces sp. | reverse complement strand
TGGCCATCATCGTCAACCAGCGCATGCTGCGCGGCCGCAGTCTGCTGCGCACCACGTTCTACTTCCCCTCCGTCACCAGCTCCATCGCCGTGTGCACGGTCTTCCTCTTCCTCTTCCAGGGAAGCGGTGCCGTCAACAAGATGCTGGGCTGGGTCGGCGTCAAGGGGCCGAACTGGTTCGCCGACCCGCGCGGCGTGGTCTGGGTGCTGCTCGGCGCGATCGGCGTCACCGACGGCGACCGTCCGCCCGCCGGGGTACTGGCCGAACACCGCCTGATGGGGCTGCCCTGGTCGGAGTGGCTCGCCGGTCCCTCCGTGGCCATGTGCACCCTCATCCTGCTGTCCGTCTGGAGCACCTCGGGCACCTTCATGCTCATCTTCCTCGCGGCGCTGCAGAACGTCCCGCGCGAACTGGAGGAGGCAGCGGCCCTGGACGGGGCGAAACGCCGGCACATCCTCCTGAACGTGCTGCTGCCGGCGCTGCGCCCGGTGCTGTTCCTGGTGCTGACACTCGGCCTGATCGCCACTTGGCAGGTTTTCGACCAGGTGTACGTGCTCGGGCAGGGCGATCCCGCCAACACCACCCTCACTCCCGCCTTCCTCTCCTATTCCTACGGCTTCGACAACGCGGACTTCGGGCAGGGCGCCGCCATCGCGTTCATACTGCTCGCCATCGTGCTGGCGATGACCGGGATACAGCGATGGCTCCTGCGCGAACGCGGCCCGCGAACTCCGCGAAGCCCACTGAGGTCCATGAAGCCGGGCAGGTCCGGCAGGTCGCGGAAGGAGACGCGCGATGACGAGCACTGAGCCCCGTACCACCACCGAGGAACGGCCGGTGCTGGCCCGCTTCCCGCAACACGTACGGCTGGCCGGCTACACGCTGCTGCTCGCAGCCGCGCTGCTGTACGCGCTGCCGTTCCTGATCCAGGTCGCGACGAGCTTCAAGACCGACCCCGAGGCGGCCGCCAACCCGCTGTCGCTGTGGCCCGGCAACCCCACCACCGCCGTCTACGAGCGGCTGAGCGGATCCAGCGAATCCGGCTCCGGGATCCCGTTCCTGCGCTGGCTGGGCAACAGCACGCTGGTGACGGTGCTGGTGACGCTGGGCCGGGTGCTCTTCAACTCGATGGCCGGATACGCGCTGGCCCGGCTGCGTTTCCGGGGCCGGGCCACGCTGGTCGCCTTCGTCATCGCCGTCATGGCCGTGCCCCCGATCGTCCTGCTGATCCCGAAGTTCCTGGTGTTCAACACCCTGGGAATCTTCGACACCTACACCGCGATGATCGTGCCGCTGCTGGTGGACGCGGCCGGAATCTTCATCATGAAGCAGTTCTTCGAGTCCATACCGCGGGAGGTGGAGGAGGCGGCCCGGATCGACGGCGCGGGCATCTGGCGGATCTTCTGGTCCGTGGTGCTGCCCATGTCCAAGCCGGCGCTGATCACGGTGACCCTGCTGGCCTTCCAGGGCTCGTGGAACGAGTTCACGCACTTCCTGGTGGCGACCCAGTCGAGCGAGTACGAGACCCTCACCACCGGGCTGGCCCGCTTCGTCTCCGGCGGGCTGGGCGGCGGCACGCAGTATCCGCTGAAACTCGGGGCCGCGCTGCTCTCCACCATTCCGGTCGCGGTGCTCTTCTTCGTCTTCCAGCGCCACTTCATCCGCGGCGCGAACGCGGGGTCGGTGAAGGGTTAGCCGGAGCGGACCGGACCGGACCGGACCCGCGCCGACGCTCGCGCGAAGCGTTCCCGTTCGGGGAAGTGAACGGGAACGCTTCGGCGCGATGCGGGTGTTCGCCCGAGCGGACGTCAGTCGGTCAGGTTGACCGGACGATAGGACTTGAACTCGCTGCCGGCGTCCAGGCCGTAGTCGAGCACCCGGTGGTCGGTGCCGTGGCCGCCGCGCTGCTCGAAGGCGGAGTAGGCGGTGCGGGAGTCGTCGGTCCACCCCTCGAAGATCACCACATGGCGGGTGGTGTTGGAGCCGTCCGCGTCGATCAGCAGGTCACCCGGCCTGAGGTCGCCCACGGCGATCGGGGTGGTGAGGTCGCGGTTTCCCGCCAGCTCCACGGTGTTGGGCCCGGACTTCCACAGTCCCAGTGTCATCGACACATAGCCGGAGCAATCCTGCCGGTATCCGTCCGACCAGACCGAGGTCTGGCTGTAGGGCACCTGCGCACCGTTGTCGGCCGTGAGCCAGGTCGCCGCGCGGCGCAGCATCTCGGCCCGCGTGATGCTGTCGGCCTTCGCGTGCTGGTCGCTCTTGACCGATACGGAGGTACGCGGCGGGGCTTCGGGTGCCGCCGTCGCGTTGGCGGGGAGAACCGTCAGGCCGAGCGTGACGGCGCCTCCCGCGGCCAGCGCGGTCAGCGATACACGGGCACGCCGGTTGATCGAGGGGAGAGACATGTTGCTCCTTCATGTGGGGGGAAGGTGCAGAGCCTGCCGACGGGGGCAACGGCCCGGCGGCAGGCTCCACCCTGGCGGCGCTCTGTCCTGGGACACCGTCCACGGACACGAATCGTCACGCGATGCACACAAGCGGAGGCGAGGCATCAGCGCAGGAATCGTTCCTTGTGCGGACACGGCTGCCGCGTTTGACAGGGCGCTGTCGGGTGGGAGCCTGGAGAAAGCGGGCACGTCGCCTTTCGGGGGCGGCCGGCGGCAGAGGCCGTTGCCGCGGGGACGGCTCGACAGCGCCCTTGACGGGGAGCGGGGAGCCACCGATGACGCGTGAAGCGGATGTCCGTCAGGCCGGCGCCGCAGCCCGGCCCCCCGGCCGTACGGTCTCGCCGCTGGCGGACTACCTCAACTCCCATCTGCTGAGACTCACCAACGGCGGCGAGCTGGCGCGCCGCATCGCCACGCAGCACGCGAGGTCACCGGCGGGACTGACGCTCATCCGCATCGCCGACGAAGTGGCGCAGGACCGCGCCGCGCTGCTGCGGATCATGGGCGACCTCGGTGTCCCCGCGCGGCGCTACGAGTCCCTGGCCGGATGGCTGCTGGAGAAAGCGGGCCGGGCCAGGTCCAACGGCTTCCTCGCCCGCCGTACGTCTCTCAGCAGCCTGCTCGAACTGGAGGCCCTGCGGCGGGACGTGGAGAGCACGGAAGGGATGTGGCACGCGCTGAGCACACTGAGCGGACCACGGGCCGAGCGGTTGGACCCGGACCAGCTGTCGGCGCTGATCGCGAGGGCGCAGAACCAGGCCGACACCCTGGAGTCGTTGCGGCTGCCGGCGGCGACGGCCATCCTCAACCAGCCCTGAATCCCGGCTTCCGGCCACCCGCGCGTCTCGCCTGCTGAAACGCAGCGCGGTTGGTCTTGATCCGCGCAGGCCCGCTCCCCCACAATGCGAGGCATGACCGCTGCTGCCGACCTCCTCGTGGGACGCCTCCACGTCGACCTGTGTCGCCAGTCCAGCGCGAGCTGTCGCAGCTGACGCATCCCCCGGGCCGTCGGCCCGTCGTGCTCTCTCCTCCAACGGCTACGCCGTTCTCACCCGCGCCGAGTGCCGCCGGGTCTCTCATCCTGTGCGCCTGAGCGAATCCGCCAGGCCGCGCCCCGTCATGTTCCGGCTCGCCCGGCCTCCACCCCCTGGAGCTCCCTTGTCTCCCCTGTCCCGCCCGTCCCCGCTGACGTTCCACTGGTTCCTTCCGACGACCGGCGACAGCCGCCACGTCGTCGGCGGCGGCCCCGGCTCCGCCCCCGGCACCGCCGGCGGCGACCGGCCGGCCTCCGTCGAATATCTCGGCCAGATCGCCCGCACCGCCGAGCAGTTGGGCTTCGAAGGGGCGCTCACCCCGACGGGCACATGGTGCGAGGACGCCTGGCTGACCACGGCCATGCTCACGCAGGTGACCGAGCGGCTGAGGTTCCTGGTGGCCTTCCGCCCCGGTCAGATCAGTCCCACCCTGTCTGCCCAGATGGCAGCGACCTACCAGCGGCAGTCGCACGGCCGGCTGTTGCTCAACGTCGTCACCGGCGGGGAGCCGGCGGAGCAGCGCGCGTACGGCGATTTCCTGACCAAGGACGAACGCTACGCGCGCACAGGCGAGTTCCTGGACATCGTGCGCCGGCTGTGGGCCGGAGAGACGGTCGACCACCACGGCGAGCACCTGCGGCTCGAAGGCGCCACCCTGAACCGGCTGCCGGAGCCGGCACCGCGGGTCTACTTCGGCGGCTCCTCCCCCGCGGCCGGCGAGGTGGCCGCGCGGTATACGGATGTGTACCTCACCTGGGGCGAGCCGCCGCAGCAGGTGAAGCAGAAGATCGACTGGGTGCGCTCCCTGGCCGCGGCACAGGGGCGCGAAGTGCGGTTCGGCATCAGGCTGCACACCATCAGCCGGGACACCTCCGCGCAGGCGTGGGCGGAGGCGGAGCGGTTGCTCCAGGGAATGGATCCCGAGCGCGTCAAGGCGGTGCAGCAGGGTCTGGCCGCCAGCGAGTCCGAGGGCCAGCGCCGGATGCGCGAACTGCACGGCAGCGGCACCAGCGATCAGCTGGAGGTCTACCCCAACCTGTGGGCGCGTCGGCCTGGTACGCGGCGGCGCCGGCACCGCGCTGGTGGGCAGCCACTCCGAGGTCGCGGACCTGATCGAGGAGTATCACCGGCTGGGCATCGAGGAGTTCGTCCTCTCCGGGGTGCCGCACCTGGAGGAGGCGTACTGGTTCGGCGAGGGCGTACTGCCGCTGCTGGAGCAGCGTGGGCTGTGGCGGCACCCGGTCGGCGCGCGCTGACGGTCCGCCCCTCCCCCCTCCCCCCCGCGCACACGACGACGTCTTCATCCGCACCGCCAAGGAGAATCCAGCATGCCGAACGTCCTGACCATCTCCGGCAGTCCGTCCGCCCGGTCCCGCACCGCTTCCCTGGTACGGCACGCCGGGGACCTGCTCGCCGCCGAGCACCACGACGTCCGCCATCTCGCCGTACGCGATCTGCCGCCGGAGCCGCTGCTCGCCGGGAACGCCGCGCATCCGGCGATACGGGAGGCCGTCGAGGCGATCGCCTGGGCGGACGCGCTCGTCGTCGGCACCCCGGTCTACAAGGCCGCCTACAGCGGGCTGCTCAAGACTCTGCTCGATCTGCTGCCGCAGTTCGCGCTGGCCGGCAAGACAGTGCTGCCACTGGCGACGGGGGGCAGCACCGCACATGTCCTCGCGATCGACTACGCGCTGCGTCCCGTCCTCACCTCGCTGGGGACCGACAACGTGCTGCGCGGCTGGTTCGTACTCGACCGCCATGTCTCGCGGGAGGCCGACGGGGCCGCTGTCGCGGCCGAAGCGGCGGCCGGTGTGGCGGAAGCGGTCGGCCGGCTCATCGACAGCCTGGCCACGTCACCTCCGGTGAGGGCCGCACCCTCGCCTCGGGGCCTGGCGACGGCGGTCTGAGGAACCGAAGCCTGAGGAGGTTGCCGGCGTGGGCACTTCGCGGCCAGGCTCGCGCTGACGGACTGACGACCTGGTGCGGGTCGTTACCCCTTCTCGGCGGTTGGCGGCGGAGGCGGGGCCGGGGCGCCGGGAGGGGGTGCGATCTTGGTCTGCGCGGGGATGCGCGCGGTGCTCTGGTCCGCCCCGGCCGGTGCCGGCTCCGCCGGCAGCAGCGCGTCACGTCCGGCGCCCGGGTCCCAGCCGGCGTCCACCACCCGCTTCTGCATCAGAATCGCGCCGCCCAGCACCGCGCCGCCGATCAGCAGCATCAGGACGACGCCGCCGACGGGGCCCGCCTTGGCCGCGTTGCCGATGAGGGTGCCGAACCAGCCGAAGTCGGCGTCGCCGAAGGTGGTGTTCTCCTTGCCGAAGGCGCCGAGCACCTTGAGCAGCAGCGCGGGCAGGAAGGTGATCAGCACCCCGTTGAGAAAGGCGCCGACGGCCGCGCCGCGCCGGCCACCGGTGGCGTTGCCGTAGACCCCCGCCGCGCCGCCGGTGAAGAAGTGCGGCACCAGGCCCGGAAGTACGAGCGCGAGGCCGAAGGCGGGCCCGAAGACCACGGTGAGCAGGCCGAGGCTGATCAGGCCGCCGGTGAAGCTGGCGAGGAAGCCGATGAGCACGGCGTTCTGCGCGTAGGGGAAGACGATCGGCGCGTCCAGCGCGGGGACCGCGCCCGGCACCACCTTCGCCGCGATGCCCTGGAAGGCGGGGACGAGTTCACCCAGGATCGTACGGACGCCGAAGAGGATGACGGCGACGGCGATGCCGAACTGCAGGCCCTGCATGACGGCGCTCATGACGTAGTCGCCGGTGTCGGTCGACACAGGTGCTCCGCCGGCCGTGAACGCCTTGAAGGCGGTCTTCTCACCGGCCTTGACCAGATAGACGACGGCCATGATGACGTAGATCAGCATCATGGACAGCGCGGTGGCGACCATCGAGTCACGCAGGAAACGCAGGCCCTCCGGCAGATTCATCTCCTCGGTGCTGCGGCTGCGCTTGCCGACGAGTTGGCCGACGGCGCCCGCGGTGACGTAACCCGCGGTGCCGAAGTGTCCGATGGCGATGCTGTTGTTACCGGTGATGCGCTTCGTCCAGGGGTGGGCGAAGGCCGGCATGGCCACGAGCATGATGCCGAGCAGGACACCGCCGACGATCACCACGACCGCGGAGGACAGGCCCGCGGGGGCCAGCACCATCGTCGTCAGAGTGGCCATGAACAGCATGTGATGGCCCGTCAGGAACACATATCGCAGCGGCGTGAACTTGGCCAGCAGCAGGCTGAGGGCGAAGCCCGTGATCATCAGCCACGCGACGCGGGCGCCGAACTGGTCCTGGGCGATGCCGACGATCGCTTCGTTGGTCGGGATCACGCCGTGCGCGCCGGTCGAGCCCTGGATCATCTCGCCCAGCGGGGCGAGGGAGTCGACGACCAGTCCCGCCCCGGCGCCGATCAGCAGGAAGCCGAGCGTGGCCTTGATGGCGCCGCCGACGATCTGGCCGACCGGCTTGCGCAGCGCGATCAGGCCCGCGGCCGTGATGAGGCCGATCAGATACGGCGGTTGGCTGAGGATCTCGTTGACGAGAAACTCGGCGATGGTGATGAGCCAGCCCATGGTGCCGCCTCCGTTCCCGTCCTCAGACGTCGTAGGTGTTCCGAAGCGTGCGCTCGACCTCTGCCGTGCTGGTGAAATCCTCGACGACCCGCACCGGCACGCTCACATCGGTCAGCGTCCTGGCGATCTCCCGTGAGGTGAGAATGGCGACGGCCTCGGCGGCCTTGCCCTTCGCCGAGATGGTGTCCGTCGCCTCCACCGTGACGAACCTGGTCCAGCCCCAGCGTTCGAGCACCTGCTCCAGGGTGTTCTTCAGGAACAGGCTGGTGCCGAGACCGTTGCCGCACACGGTGAGGATCTTGTGTACGGCGGGCCCGCCGCCCGCGGACTTCGGCTCGCCCTGACCGTCGCGCTCACCGTGCTCCTCGCGCGATCCGTGCGGTCCGTGCTCGCCGTCGAGCACGGCACGCAGCGCTGCCGCGGTGGGGGCGTCGCGCAGGGCCTGTTCGACGGCGGGGTCGGCCAGCAGCCTCGCCAGACCGGCCATCGCGGCCTGGTGCGCGCCCGGGTCCTTCGCGGCGAGCCCGACCACCAGCGTCACCGGGTCGTTCGACTCGTGACCGAACTCCACGGGGCTCTCCAGCCGCACCCAGGACATGCCGGTCCTGAGCACCGCGGGCGACGGCCGCGCGTGCGCCAGCGCGAAACCGGGCGCGATGACGATGTACGGGCCGTTGCGCTCGACGTTCTCGATCATTTCCGCGGTGTACTCACCGGTGCTGGTGCCCGTCGCCGCCATCAGGTCACCGGCGGCCCGCACGGCTTCCCGCCAGTCCGTCGCCGGTGCGTCCAGCCGCACGGCTTCGATGGGGAGGAGTTCACTCAGCGTCGCCATGGGCGGATCGTTGCATGCTCCCCGAGCAGCGGAAACGCCGGGGCCGGTGACAATGGAACTTCTCCTTCACCCTCAGAGAATCACGTGGCCCGCCAGCCGGACCACCGGCTGACCGTGATCTCCACGACCGGGCCACGCGGCGGCCGGCCGGCGTACTGCTCGCGGTACTTGTCGGCGAGCAGGCGCACGTACAGGTCGGCGGCCGCCGACCGGTCCGACGGCGGCAGTACGCGCGCGGTGCCGTCGGCCCTCGCCCACCACAGCCGGTCCCAGTCCTCGTCGTAGCCGTCCGCGAGCAGGCAGACGGCGGGGTTGGCGCGGATGTTCTCCAGCCGTCGCAGCCGACCGGACCGCTTCGGCTTGTGGTCGACGGCGAAGACCACAGTGTCGCCGGGGCCGCCGGTATCGCCACTGTCGCGGGAGCCGCCGTCGTCTCCCGTCGTCAGCGCGAAGACGACAGGGACCAGGTGCGGCTGCCCCGCCGCCGGGTCCGCCGCGGCGCCGACGGTCGCCAGCCGGGCGACCCTCTCCCGCGCGAAGCGCTGCCGCGCCTGTTCGGCTGTCAGCGTCGGCATCGTCGGCGCCCCGGTCCCGTCTCAGCTGAACCGGCCGGCGACACCGGCCAGCCCGTCCAGGATCTGGAGCGTCTCGCTCTCCGGGCGGGTCGGCAGGTAGAGCAGCAGCCGTTCCACGTCGAGCCGGGTGTAGCGCTCGATCGTGTCGGGGTCGTCGGTGGCCGCGTACATCGTCACCGGCACCCTGCGTCCCGCGATCTCCCGCAGCGCATCGATCCGCGGCCCCAGCTCCTCAGGCGTCGTCCGGTTGGCAAGCCAGGCGTCGCCGAGGGCGGCCGTCCGCGGGAAGGACCCCTCGCCTCCGCCCACGTAGATGGGCGGGTGCGGGCGCTGGACCGGCTTCGGCCAGGAGTAGACGGGGCCGAAGTCCACGAACTCCCCGTGGAATTCGGCCTTCTCCGCGGTCCACAGCTCGCGGATCGCGCGCAGCCGCTCGTTCACCATGCGGCCGCGTGTGGTCGGATCGGCTCCGTGGTTCTCCATCTCCTCCCGGTTCCAGCCGACGCCCACCCCGAAGACGGCCCTGCCTCCGGAGATCAGGTCGAGCGAGGCCACTTCCTTGGCGGTGACGATCGGGTCGCGCTGTGCCACCAGGGCGATGCCGGTCCCCAGCAGCACCCGCTCGGTCACGGCGGCTGCCGCGCTCAGCGCGACGAAGGGGTCGAGGGTGCGGTAGTACATCTCCGGCAGGTCGCCGCCGCCAGGGTAGGGCGAGCGCCGGTCCACCGGGATGTGGGTGTGCTCGGCGATGAGGAGCGAGTCGAACCCTCGTTCCTCGACGGCACGGCCCAAGGCGGCCGGCCCGATTCCCTGATCGGTGACGAAGGTCGATACACCGAATTTCACAGCGGCTCCTTCAGAGTGCGCGGAGGTGGCTCTTCCGCGGCGGAGGTACCCGGATTCTCGGACCTCACAACATCGGGTGCCGCGGTCGGGCGGTCCGTCTCACGTTCTCCTCCCCTGGGACGTCTTCCTGGTGTGGGCCGAAACGATCGGAAAAGGAGCCGGCCATGAAGACCACGCAGGCAACCAGGCACACGGTCCTCGATTCACCACTGGGCGAGCTGACGCTGGTGGCCGAGGGCGACGGCCTGACCGGGCTGTATTTCGAGGGCCAGCGCCGCAGGCCGCCCCGTGAGGCTCTCGGGCCACGCGAGGAGAACGGATTCGAGGCGGCCCGGCAGCAGTTGGAGGAGTACTTCGCGGGGCGGCGGACGCGTTTCGACCTGCGGCTTGCGGCCCGGGGAGAGAGGTTCCAGCAGCGGGTGTGGAAGCTGCTGGAGGAGATCCCCTACGGCGAGACCCGCTCCTACGGGCAGTTGGCGCGCGAGCTGGGGGACCCCGCGCTGGCCCAGGCCGTCGGCGCGGCCAACGGCCGCAACCCGCTGTGCGTGGTCGTGCCCTGCCACCGTGTGGTGGGTGCGGACGGCAGCCTGACCGGCTATGCGGGCGGGCTGGAGCGCAAGCGGGCCCTGCTCGACCTGGAGGAGTCGGCGACGGGGACGGAGCGGCTGTTCTGAGCAGACGCGCCGTCACGTCTCACATCGGGCGGCCGTGGCTCGTTGACAGGGTGTGGATGTGACCTTGAGACCGTTCGAAGAGATCGTGACCGAGTACGGGCCGCTGGTGCTGCGGGTGTGCCGGGCCGTTGTCGGGCCGGTGGACGCGGAGGACGCGTGGTCGGAGACGTTCCTGGCGGCGCTCAAGGCGTACCCGGGGCTCCCGGCGGACGCCCGTGTCGAGGCGTGGCTGGTGACGATCGCGCACCGCAAGGCCATCGACATCGCCCGGGCCGGCTCCCGCGGCCCGATCGCGGTCGGCGAGGTGCCCGAGCCCACCCCTCCGGCCGGAGACGGACGGCCCACCGCTGACCTGCGGCCCGAAGACTGGGACGGCGACTTGTGGGATGCGCTGAAGGCGCTGCCGCCGCGGCAGCGCTCCGCGGTCGCGTACCACTATCTGGCCGGCCTGCCCTACAAGGAGATCGCCGCCATCACCGGCGGTACCGCGGACGCGGCCCGCAGAGCGGCGGCCGACGGCATCAAGACCCTGCGCGGCAGCTATCCACGGCAAGCACACGAGAGGGGAGAGACCAGATGATGACCGCATCCGACCCGCAGGCCGCACGTCTGTTCGCCGCATTGCCGATCGAGGACACGGCGGCGCAGGCCCGCCTGCACGCCCGCCTGGTGGCCGGCGCACAGCACGAGGGTCTGTTGGACGTCGCCTACCGCACGCTGGTGACGCCGGTCGGCACGCTGCTGCTGGCCGCGACCGAGCAGGGGCTGGTCCGCGTCGCCTACGACAGCCGGGACCACGGCGGTCACGCCGCGGTACTGGCCGACCTCGCCGAACGCGTCAGCCCGCGCGTCCTGGAGGCACCCGGCCGGCTGACGGACGCCGCCCGTCAGATCGAGGAGTACTTCGAGGGGCGGCGCACCCGGTTCGACCTCGCGCTGGACTTCCGGCTCTCGCGGGGCTTCCGGCGCGCGGTGATCGCGCACCTGTCCGGCATCGGCTACGGCCGCACCGAGAGTTACGCGCAGGTCGCCGCGGCGGCGGGCAGCCCGAAGGCGGTCCGCGCGGTCGGCACCGCGTGTGCCACCAATCCGCTGCCGGTCGTCGTCCCCTGCCACCGGGTGGTCCGCTCGGACGGTTCGGCGGGCGGCTACGTGGGCGGCGCCGAAGCCAAGCACACCCTGCTGACGCTGGAAAGCGCGGCCTGAGCGGCCTCAGCGGCCAGACCGGAGGCCCCCGCGGTACCAGCCGTCAGCGCTGTCCACGGTCGTCGACGATGCGGCGGATCTTGCCGACGGAGCGCTCCAGCGTCTCCGGGTCGACGATCTCGACGGCCACACTCAGCCCGATGCCGTCCTTGACCGCCTTCGTGACCGACGCGGCAGCGGCCTCGCGCTGTTCGGTTCCCGTCCCGGGGCGGGCCTCCGCCCGGACGGTCATGTGGTCCATACGTGCGCGGCGGCCCAGGTGCAGCTGGAAGTGCGGGGCCACGGCGGGCGTACGCAGCAGGATCTCCTCCACCTGGCTGGGGAAGATGTTGACGCCGCGCAGAATGATCATGTCGTCGCAGCGGCGGGTGACTTTCTCGATCCGCCGGAACGCCGGCCGGGCGGTGCCGGGCAGCAGCCGGGTCAGGTCGCGGGTGCGGTACCGGATGACCGGCATGGCCTCCTTGGTGAGCGAGGTGAAGAGCAGTTCGCCCTCCTCACCCTCGGCCAGCACCTCGTCGGTCACGGGGTCGACGACCTCGGGGTAGAAGTGGTCCTCCCACACCTGCAGGCCGTCCTTCGTCTCCACGCACTCCTGAGCCACGCCGGGGCCGACCACCTCCGACAGGCCGTATATGTCCACGGCGTGGATGCCGAAGCGGTCCTCGATCTCGGTGCGCATCTCCTCCGTCCAGGGCTCCGCCCCGAAGATGCCGGTCGTGAGTGAGGTGCCTCGCGGGTCGACACCCTGCCGCTCGAACTCGTCGAGCAATGTCAGCATGTAGGAGGGCGTGACCATGATGATCTCGGGCTCGAAGTCCTGGATGAGCTGGACCTGACGGGCCGTCATGCCGCCGGATGCCGGGATGACAGTGGCGCCCATCCGCTCGGCGCCGTAGTGCGCGCCGAGTCCGCCGGTGAAGAGGCCGTATCCGTAGGCGACATGCACCTTGTGGCCGGCACGCCCGCCCGCCGCGCGGATGGAGCGGGCCACCATGTCGGCCCACATCGACAGATCGCCCTCGGTGTAGCCCACCACGGTGGGCTGACCGGTGGTGCCGCTGGAGGCGTGAATGCGCCGCACATCGGCCATCGGGACGGCGAACATGCCGAACGGATAGCTCTCCCGCAGATCGGCCTTCGTGGTGAAGGGGAAACGGGCGAGATCCTCCAGCGTGCGGCAGTCCTCGGGCCGCACGCCCGCCGCGTCGAACTTCTTCCGGTACAGCTCGACATCGTCGTAAGCGGTGCGCAGGATTCGCCGCAGCCGCGTCAGTTGGTACGCGCGCAGCTCGTCGCGGTCCATCCGCTCCCCGGCGTCCCGCAGCCCGGACGGCAGCGGTTCGCCCGTCCTCTTCGTCATGTCTCCTCCATGCGTGGGACGGTGCGGCTGCGTCCTCGGAACTCCGCTATCACTTCGCCGTCGCGCAGGATGCGCACGTCGTAGATGCCGCTGCGGCCGTAGCGCGTGCGCTCCTCGGCGACCGCGGTGAGCGTGTCGCTCTCCCTGGCGGGTCTGACGAACGATATGTCGGCCCCGGAGGCCACGGTCACCGGTCCGTGGCTGTTGCACGCGCAGGCGAAGGCGGTGTCGGCGAGCAGGAAGAGATATCCGCCGTGCGCGATGCCGTGGCCGTTGACCATCGCCGCGGTCACCGTCATCCGCAGCTCGGCAGCGCCGTCCCCGGCCGCCAGCAAGGTGATGCCCAGGCCCTGGGACGCCTGGTCGGCGGCGAACATCGCCTGCGCCGGCCCGTTGCTCATGGCATGCGTATGCGTCATGCGTTCCACGCTCTCGTACTGCCCGACCGACCATTCGGTCCGCCTCGGTCCGGTCCAGTAATCCAGCATCCGGTCACCCTGTCAAGGGTGGCGAGGTCTCCCCCGGGCCGCGCCCGGAACCGGCGGCAACGGCGGAAGCGTCAGGAACGCAGCAGCTTGTCCGGGGTGACGGGCAGGTCGCGGACGCGGATGCCGGTGGCGTTGTGCACGGCGTTGACGACCGCCGCCGGACTGCCGACGATGCCGATCTCCCCGATGCCCTTGGCACCCATCGGGTTGGCGTGCGGATCCGGCTCGTCGAGCCAGGTGGCGTCGATGTCGCAGACGTCCGCGCTGGTGGGGATGTGGTACTGGGCGAAGTCGTGGTTGACGACGTGGCCGGTGCCGTGGTCGAAGACGCTCTCCTCGAACAGCGCCATCGACAGCCCCATGGTCATGCCGCCGATGAACTGGGAACGGGCCGTGCGCGGGTTGATCACGCGGCCGGGGGCGAAGACCCCGAGCATCCGCGGCACCCGGATCTCACCGGTGTCGGCGTTCACGCGGACCTCCGCGAACTGCGCCCCGAAGGAGTGCAGGGCGAACCGCTTCAGGTCCGGGTTGGCGGGCATCTCCGAGCGGGTACGGGCCCCGGCGGCGGCATCGTCCCCGTGCTCGGCGCGGAACGCGCGGGCGGCGGCCACGACCGTCGAACCCCACGAGTTGGTACCCGCGGAGCCGCCCGCCACCGTGGCGGCGGGCAGGTCGCTGTCGCCGATCTGCAAGTCCACGGCGGCGATCGTGCAGTCGAGGGCGTCGGCGGCGATCTGCGTGAGCGCCGTCCAGGCGCCGGTTCCGAGGTCGACGGCGGCGATCCGTACGGCGTACCGGCCATCGCCACGGCGCTCGATCTCGGCGACCGAGCCGGGCCCGCCGTAGAAGGGATAGGTGGAACTCGCGACGCCCAGGCCGACCAGCCAGTCCCCCTCGCGCCGGGTGCCGGGCTCACCTCGCCGCTGCCAGCCGAAGCGGTCCGCTCCGGTGCGCAGGCACTTGATGAGGTGACGGCCGGACCAGGGCTTGCCGCTCTCCGGGTCGGTCGTGGGCTCGTTGCGCACGCGCAGCTCGATCGGGTCGAGGCCGCAGGCGAGGGCGAGTTCGTCCATGGCGACCTCGGTCGCGAAGAATCCGGGCGCCTCGCCCGGCGCCCGCATCCAGGAGGGGACGGGGACGTCGAGGGCGGCCAGCCGGTGGCTGGTACGGCGGTGCGGCGCGGCGTACATCATGCGCGTCGGCACGGCCGTCTGCTCCGCGAACTCCTTGAATCTGGAGGTCTGTTCGATGACGTCGTGACAGATGGCGGTGAGCCGCCCGTCGGCCCCGGCCGCCAGCCGCACGCGCTGCACGGTGGGGGTGCGGTGACCGGCGAGGCAGAACATCTGCTGCCGGGTCAGCGCGAGCTTGACGGGCCTGCCGGCAATGAGCTGGGCGGCCAGCCCCGCCAGGACGTTGTGGGCGTGCGGCAGCCCCTTGGAGCCGAAGCCGCCGCCCACGTGCGGGGCGATCACCCGTACCCGCTCCGGTTCCAGCCCGAAAAGCGGGGCGAGGGTCCTTCTGACCCCGTGCGCCCACTGGGTGGAGTCGTAGAGCGTCAGCCGCGGCGCCGCGCCGTCGTGGGTGTCGGTTTCCCAGACGGCGACGCAGGTGTGCGGCTCCATGGGGTTGTTGTGCTCCATCGGGGTGCGGTACGTCGCGTCGACGGTGACGTGGGCGGCGGCGAGGGCCGCGTCGGGGTCGCCCTCGCCGGTGTCGGCGGGGAAGACGGGGTTGACCTTCTCGGGCTTGTAGAGGCCGGGGTGGTCGGTGCGCAGTTCGGTGTCGTGCAGCTGCTGCTCGTAGACGACGTCGACGAGCGAGGCCGCGTGCCGGGCGGTTTCGGGGGACTCGGCGATGACCGCGCCGATGAACTGGCCGCGGAAGGCGACCTCGTCGGACTGCAGAACGGCCAGCTCCGCGTCGCCGGTGTCGGCGAGCCGGGCGGCGTTGTGATGGGTCAGCACGGCGAGGACGCCGTCGAGGGCTTCCGCCGGCGCCGCGTCGATGGCAACCACCCGGCCGCGCGCGACGGCGGCCTGCAGCGGATACACGTACGCGGGGTCGGACAGCGCGTGTTCGTAGGCGTAGGTCGCGGTGCCGGTGACCTTCGCGCGGCCGTCGAGGCGCTGCAGCGGTGTGCCGATCGCCCGCGGCTCCAGGGGCGCCAGGGCGTCCTGGCTCTGCGAGGGCCTTCGGGTGTCGGTCATCGCCGCTCCTGAGTACCGAGTTCGCGCAGTACGGCGGCCAGCGTGTTCCGCGTCATCGGGACCTTGAAGCCGTTGTCCGGCAGCGGACGCGCCGCGCTCAGTTCGGCGTCGGCCGCACGGCGGAAGGCATCCTCCGCGGGAACCGCGCCGCGCAGGGCCTCCTCGGCCCGGGTGGCCCGCCAGGGCTTGTGCGCGACGCCCCCGAGGGCGATACGGGCTTGGCGTACCCGGCCCTCCTCGGTGTCCAGCACGGCGGCGACGGAGACGAGGGCGAAGGCGTAGGAGGCGCGGTCCCGTACCTTGCGATAGGCCGAGCGTGCGGTGGACGGCAGGGCCGGCACCTCGACCGCGATGACGAGTTCGCCGTGTGCGAGGACGGTGTCCCGTTCGGGCTCGTCCCCGGGCAGCCGGTGGAACTCCGTGACCGGGACGCGGCGTTCGCCATCGGCGCCGAGCACGATCACGACGGCGTCCAGGGCGCTCATCGCGACCGCCATGTCCGAAGGGTGCACCGCCACGCAGTGCTCGGACGCGCCGAGCACCGCGTGGTGACGCGTCCAGCCGCCGATCGCCGCGCAGCCCGCTCCGGGCTCCCGCTTGTTGCACGGTGTGGTCACGTCCTGGAAGTAGCCGCAGCGGGTGCGCTGCAGCAGGTTGCCGCCGGTCGTCGCCGCGTTGCGCAGCTGGCCCGAGGCGCCTGCCAGCAGTGCCTGGGAGAGGACCGGGTAGCGCTGCCGGACGAGCGGATGTGCGGCGAGGTCGCTGTTGCGTACCGTCGCGCCGATCCGGAGACCGCCGTCCGGCATCTCTTCGATCCGGTCGAGTGGCAGCCGCGTCACGTCGACCAGCAGTTCGGGGGCGGCCACACCGAGCTTCATGTGATCCACGAGGTTCGTACCGCCGCCGAGGAAGACGGCGTCCGGGCGGGCCATGACGGTGGCGACGGCGGTACGGGCGTCGGTGGCGCGGGCGTAGTCGAAGGGGATCACCGGGCAGCCACCTCCCGGATCGCGGCGACGATGTTGACGTACGCGCCGCAGCGGCACAGGTTCCCGCTCATCCGCTCGCGGATCTCCTCATCGTCCAGCACGGCGGCCGTAGCGGCGCCCGTGGCGCCGTCGCCGGTCACCGCGCTGGGATGGCCCGCGGCCACCTCCGCCAGCATGCCGACGGCCGAACAGATCTGGCCGGGCGTGCAGTAGCCGCACTGGAAGCCGTCATGGTCGAGGAAGGACTGCTGGACCGGGTGCAGTTCGGCGTCCCCGGAGACCAGCCCCTCGGCCGTGGTCACCTCGGCACCGTCGTGGGCGACGGCGAAGGCCAGGCAGCTGACCACCCGCCGCCCGTCGAGCAGCACCGTGCAGGCACCGCACTGGCCATGGTCACAGCCCTTCTTCGGTGAGGTGACGGACAGTCGGTCGCGGAGGGCGTCGAGCAGGGTCGTACGCGTGTCCACGGTCAACGACCGCTCTTCGCCGTCCACCCGCAGGATGATGGGAGAATCCACCCCGCCTCACTACCACCCGGCCTCCCGTTGCCAAACCTCCCCGCGCCGACGCCGCGCAGGAGCGGCAGGCTGGGTTCACGTGCACCGGGACGGGCACCCGGCGCCGAACCTTCGGAGGGACGGTCGAGATGTTCGAAGCAGGCGACATCCGCGAGTGGCGGGACCACGACGTGGTGGACTCCGGCGGCAGCAAGATCGGCACGCTGGAGGCCGTCTACGTCGACACACGCACCGACAAGCCGTCCTTCGCCACGGTCACCGTCGGCCTTCCCACGCGGCGCCGCCTGGTGTTCGTGCCCCTCGCCGGAGCGACGGTCGGCCCGGGGTATCTGCGGGTGACCTACGCCAAGAGCCAGGTGAAGGACGCTCCCTCGATCGAGACCGACGGCGAGCTCCCGGCCACGGACGAGCAGGCGGTCTTCGCGCACTACGAGCTGGCGTACGAGACCGGCATGGGCGGCGAGCGCCGCCTCGCCCGCCGCTGACGTACCGGGTGGGGTGGGCCTAACATCGGAGACATGGCCGCAGACGGAGGAACCGGGGGGACCGTACGGGTGGACAGCTGGATCTGGTCCGTACGGCTGACGAAGACCCGCTCGATGGCCGCCTCGGCCTGCCGTGCCGGTCATGTGCGGGTCAACGGGGATCGCGTCAAGGCCGCCCATCCGGTACGGGCCGGTGACGAGGTGCGGCTGCGGTACGCGGGGCGGGAGCGCGTCGTCGTTGTCTCGCGTCTCGTACGCAAGCGGGTCGGGGCGCCGGTGGCCGTGGAGTGCTACGTCGACAACAGCCCCCCGCCGCCGCCACCCGAGGCCGTCGCGCCGGCCGGCCGCCGGGACCGTGGCAC
>NZ_JBOHCV010000316.1:0-5590 GCF_050698815.1 Streptomyces sp. | reverse complement strand
CGGGTCCAGACCAAACCCGTTCCGAGTTCTTCCGTGATGGGCCGAACCTTCGCGCGGCGACGAGTGCGCGGCAATTCGGCACCGGCCCGGGTCAGGCGCTGACCGCGATACCGCTCCTGGCCGACGGCGGCTGCTCCGCCAACGCACTACCGGCTCCACTGCGAACTGGTGGATCGGCGCACTGAGCACCGCATAGCTGCCAGAAGGGGAAATCCATGAGAAGACGTCGCATCGCGGTATCACGACTGGCAGCCGCACTCGCCCTCGCCGTCACGGCGACCGCCTGCAGCGAACTGCAGAACGCCGCCACCGACCAGGAGTTCAACGGCAGAACGCTCACCGTCGCCGGCCCCTGGTCCGGCGTGGAACAGAAGAACTTCACGAAGGTGCTGAACGCCTTCTCCGAGGAAACCGGTGCCAAGACCAAGTACGTTTCCACCAGGGCGGACGGCCGCGACGATTTCCCCGGTTTCATCGGCAACATGATCAAGGAGGGCAAGGCCCCCGACGTGGCGATGGTGCCGCAGGTGAGCGTGCTCCAGCAGTTCGCCGAGAAGGACTGGCTCGAGCCGCTCCCCCCGAACGTCGAACTGGCCGCCGCGCGCAACTTCGCGCTGGTGTGGCAGAGCTCCGGCAGTGTCAGGCGGGTCTTCTACGGCCTTTACTTCAAGGCGTCACACAAGTCGACGGTCTGGTACAAGCCGAAGACGTACAAGCAGGCCGGCGTGAAGCCTCCCAAGTCCTACAAGGAGATGCTGCGGGTCGGCGAGGCCCTTTCCCAGTGGGGTCTGCCGGCCTTCTCGATCGCCGCGAAGGACGGCTGGCCGCTCACCGACTGGTTCGAGAACATCTACCTCTCCCAGGCCGGGGCCTCAAAGTACTCCGAACTGGCCAGCAACGAGATCGGCTGGACCGACCCCAGCGTCGTCAAGGCGCTGACCACTCTGGGCGAGCTGTTCAAGGACGAGGATCAGGTGGCCGGCGGCGGGTCCGAGGCGCTGCGCACGGACCTGGTCGAGTCCATCGGCGCGGTCTTCGACAAGGACCCCAAGGCCGCGATGGTCTACGAGGGTGACTTCGTCTCGGGGATCATATCCGGCGAGTTCAACAGGAACGTGGACAAGGAGGCCGACTTCTTCCCCTTCCCCGCCGTCGACGGTGGGGAACCGCCGGTGATCAGCGGTGGAGATGCGGCGGTGGCCCTGAAGGCCGGGAAGAACAAGGAGGTGACCATGGCGTTCATCGAGTGGCTGGCCACTCCGGAGGCCGCCGAGGTCTGGGCCAAACAGGGCGGTTACCTCTCCCCCAACATCAACCTGGACCTGAACGCCTACCCGGGCGAGACGACCCGCAAGGTCGCCAAGTCCCTGGTGGACGCGGGCGAGTCCGTGCAGTTCGACATGTCCGACCAGACGCCCGCCGCCTTCGGCGCCACCAGCGGCGCAGGCGAGTGGCAGATCCTGCAGAACTTCATCCGCGACCCCTCCGACCCCGAAGCCACCGCCCGCAAGCTCGACGCCGCCGCGAGCAAGGCCTATCTCGACGCTTCATCGGCCAGCCAGCGCTGACGCCGTACTGGAGGGGCACGGGAGCGTGGCCGGCAGCCGGCCGTGAGGACCCGGGGCGCCGCCCGCGCCGTCCCGCCGGCGGCGTGCGCCCGCTCCCGGCCGATTCCCCGCCGTGTGCCGGCCATGCAGGGCCGCGTACGGGCCACGTACCGGCCATCGTGGGGCGCGTCACAGACAACACGACGACACTGTGGCAGCTTCAACTGCGTTACTCCTCAGTAGAGTTGGTGGACAGCTGAGGATGGAGTCCGGCCCCGTACGCGGAAAGGATCGGATGAGCGCTTCCGAAGCTCTGACACTCGACCAGGTCGTCGACACGGCCCGGTATCCCCTCTCGCAACCCGGCAGCGCCGAAGGCCGGGCCCTGGTCTCCCGCGCCCGGCGCGAACTGGCGGCCGTCGGCTGCACCGTGCTGCCGGACTTCATCCGCCCGTCGCTGCAGGACGTCCTGCGGCAGGAGTGCTCGGCCATCGCACCCCGCGCGCACTTCGACGTCGCGACGGTCAACGTCTACAACATGGCCGCGGACCCGGACCTGCCGGCAGACCATCCGGGCCGCACGTCCTTCGAGCGGGGCAACGCGTTCGTCGCCCGGGACCGTATCCCGGCGGACGCCCTCATCAGCCGCCTCTACTCCGACGAGGTCTTCCAGCGCTTCATCGCGGACTGCTTCGAACTGACGCGGCTGCACGAGCTGGCGGACCCGCTCTCCGGGCTGGTGCTCAACGTCGTCGCGCCGGGCCTGGAGCACCCCTGGCACTTCGACACCAACGAGTTCACCGTCAGCATGCTCACCCAGGAAGCCCAGGACGGCGGCATCTTCGAGTACTGCCCCAACATCCGCTCCGCCCACGACGAGAACTTCGGTGACGTCCGGGACGTACTGGACGGGCAGGGCGAGCGGTTGACCCGGCGGCTGCCGCTGCGGCCGGGAGACCTGCAACTGTTCAAGGGCCGCTACTCGCTGCACCGGGTGAGCCCCGTGCGCGGCGACGTCGCGCGCCACTCGGCGATCTTCGCCTACAGCGAGCGCCCCGGAGTCATCGGGAGCGTGGCACGGACCCGGCAGCTCTTCGGCCGGGTGGAGCCCGAGCACCTGGCGGCCGCCGGACGGGCCGTGCGGGGCGACCGGCTGCTGGACTAGCCGGCCCCACGAGCGGCGGGTGCGCGGACAGAGCAGTCCTCGCACCGGCCGCCGCTTCCCCTTCCCCACTCCGCTTCCCACCGTCTTCCCCGCCCGCTTCCCCACCCCGCGATCCCGGAGGAGTACGCCCCGTGCGTTATGACGCGACCGGAAAAGTCACCCTCGACCACATCTACGACCGGCCCGATCCGCGCGCCTACTTCAGCGAGCTGCGCACGCTCGACTACTGCGTTCCGCAGCAGGCCAAGCCCTACTTCGCGAAGCTCATCAAGGAGTACCGGGAGGCCCGGCAGGTCGCGGCGCCGCAGGTGCTCGACATCGGCTGCTCGTACGGGATCAACGCCGCTCTGCTGAAATACGACGTGACCATGGACGAGCTGTACGCGCGCTACGGCGCCGACGACCGGCCCGGGACGCCGAGGGCGACCCCCGAGGCCCTGCTGGACCGGGACCGGGAACTGTCCAGGTCGCGCCGGCCCACCCACCCCGTCCGCTTCGTCGGCCTGGACACCTCCGGCGACGCGCTCTCCTACGCGCTGCGGGCCGGGTTTCTCGACGACGCCGTGCACGCCGACCTGGAGGCGGACGAACCCGGACCGCGGCAGCGCGCCCAGCTCGCCGGGACGGACCTGGTGATCTCGACGGGCTGTCTCGGCTACGTCACCGAGCGGACCCTCACCCGCGTCATCCGCGCCCAGGACGGCGGCCACCGGCCCTGGATGGCGCACTTCGTCCTGCGGATGTTCCCTTTCGACACGGTGGAGCGCGCGCTGGCCGGACTGGGGTACCGGACCATCCGCGTCGACGAGGTGTTCAAGCAGCGGCGGTTCGCCTCCGCGCAGGAGCAGTCGCTCATGCTGGAGACGATGTCGGGCGCGGGAGTGGATACGCGGGGCCTGGAGGCGGAAGGCTGGCTCTACGCACAGCTCTACCTCTCCCGGCCGAGCGACGAGGCCGGCAACGGCTGACCTGACAACCCGTACACGACAGGTTCCAACGATCCGAATTGAGAACAGAATTGAACACCAGCCAGAGCACAGCGACCACCCCGACCTTCGCGCGCGAGGACACGCTGCCGCGGGTGCCGCTGCCCACGCTGGAGGCGAGCTGCGAGAGGTTCCTCGCGTGGTGCGCGCCGCTGCTGTCCGCCGATGAGCGGGCGGCGACCGAGGCGGAGGTGGACGCCTTCCTCAGCCCCGACGGCCCGGGCCGGGTGCTGCAGTCGGCACTCGAGGCGTACGACGCCGAGGAGGGCGTGCACAGTTGGCTGGACACCTTCTGGCCGTACCGCTATCTGGGCCGCCGGGACCGGATCGCGCTCAACGCCAACTTCTTCTTCCTCTTCCGGGACTCCGGGCAGCCGCAGGTGGAGCGGGCGGCGGGGCTCATCGCCGGTGCCGTCAACTACAAGCGGCAGCTGGACCTGGAGCTGATTCCGCCGGTGGTGCAGCGCGGAGCGCCGCAGTCGATGGAGCAGAACAAGTACCTCTTCTCCAGCACCCGGATTCCCGGCGCGCAGCAGGACACCGTCCGCACCCCCTACTCCGAGGCGTGGCCCGGCCCGTCCACCGCCCGGCACGTCGTGGTCTTCTTCCGCGGTGGCATGTACCGGCTGGACGTCCTGGGCGACGGCGGTGTGCCGCACAGCCTGGACGACCTCGAGGCGGGGCTGCGCGCCGTCATCAAGGCCGGTGCGGAATCGGCGGATTCCCCGGTGGGCCACCTCACCACCATGGCCCGCGCGGAGTGGGCCGCCGCCCGGGAGTCCCTGCTGGCCTGCCACCCCCGCAACGCGGACGCGCTGGAGGACGTCGAGACCGCGCTGTTCTGCGTCTGCCTGGAGGACTTCGCGCCCGCGGACACCCAGCAGGCCTGCGACCACCTGCTGCACGGCGACCGCGGCAACCGCTGGTTCGACAAGGCCCTGACCCTCATCGTCTTCGAGGACGGCCGGGCGGGCATCAACGTGGAACACTGCGAGCTGGACGGAACCACCATCCTCAGCTTCACCGACGCCCTGCTGGACACCCCCGCCGAGGAGCACAGCCTGCAGTCCGGGGCCCAGCCCCAGGGCCCGCCGGTGCCGGTGCCGGTCGGCTTCGAGCTGGACGAGACGCTGCGGGCCCAAGTGCGCTCCGCCGCAGACGCGTTCGCGGCGTACGGGGCGGACACCGCGACCACCACCGTGTCCTTCGACGACTTCGGTGCGAGCGCGGCCAAGGCGCTGCGGGTCTCGCCCGACGCGTTCGTCCAGGCCGCCTACCAGCTCGCCCACCAGCGCGCCAAGGGACACCTGGGCGCCACGTACGAGTCGATCGCCACCCGCCAGTACCGGCACGGGAGGACCGAGGCGATGCGCGTGGTCACCCCCGGAATGCGGGAGTTCGTGGCGGTGATGGAGGACCCGGAGGCCGGTGCCGGCAACCGGCGTGCCGCGTTCCGGGCCGCCGCCGAGCAGCATGTGACCCGGGCGAAGGAGTGCCAGGTCGGGCAGGCGCCGGAGCAGCACCTGTGGGAGCTGGAGCTGATCCAGCGGCGGCGCGGGGCGGAGCTGGGAGTCACCGAGCAGCCCACCCTGTACCGGACGCCGGGCTGGCTCACGATGCGGGACGACTACCTCAGCACCAGCTCCGCGCCCTCC
The DNA here is from genome assembly GCF_050698815.1 of Streptomyces sp. Taxonomy (GTDB): domain Bacteria; phylum Actinomycetota; class Actinomycetes; order Streptomycetales; family Streptomycetaceae; genus Streptomyces. The sequence continues at coordinate 237 of NZ_JBOHCV010000316.1, read as the reverse complement.
GTCAACATCCAGTACTTCGGCTTCGGTTCGACCAGCAGCAAGTGCATCGGCGTCGCATACGTCCTGCTGCCCGAGCGCTTCAACCTCTACCTGAGCACGCCGCGGGCGGTGGCCGGCCAGATGCACACCTTCGCCGACCGGCTGCGGGAGGCGGTGGCCGAACTGCGCGAACTGCTGGCGGGTGAACAGCCCGCGGGCTGACGGGGCTCACCTCGGCCGGTTCCGAAGATCCGGCCG
>NZ_JBOHCV010000315.1:0-7581 GCF_050698815.1 Streptomyces sp. | reverse complement strand
GCGGGCGCTGCTCGGCCTCACCCCGCGGGCGCACGCCCGGCGGCTATGGCTCGGCGACACCGACGTCACCGCGCTGCCCCCGCACCGCCGCGGTGTGGCCTGGGTCCCGCAGGACGGCGCTCTCTTCCCGCACCTCACGGCGCTCACCAATACCGCGTACGGCCTGCGCACCCACGGCGTGCACCGGGCCGAGGCCCGCAGCGCCGCCCAGCAGTGGCTCGACCGGCTCGGCGTCGGCCATCTCGCCCACCGCAAGCCCGCGCAGCTCTCCGGTGGCCAGGCGCAACGGGTCGCGCTGGCACGTGCGTTGGCCGCCCGCCCGCGCCTGCTTCTGCTCGACGAACCCCTGGCCGCCCTCGACCAGACGACCCGTGCCCAGGTCCGCCGGCTGCTGCGCGCCCACCTCGGCGACTTCGGCGGCGTCTGCCTGATCGTCACCCATGACCCGGTCGAGGCCGTCTCCCTCGCCGACCGGGTGCTGGTCCTGGACGAGGGCCGTACGCTCCAGGACGCACCGCCCGGCGAGATCACCCGTCACCCGCGCTCCCCGTGGGTGGCACGCATGCTCGGCCGCAACGCCTGGACGGGCACCACCACCGGTGACGGGATGGAACTCCCCGGCGGCGCCCGCCTCGTGGCGGCCGAACCCGCCGAGCCGGGCGCCGCCGCCCTCGCCGTCATCGCGCCGGAGGCCGTCTCCCTGCACCGCGACCGCCCGACGGGCAGCCCGCGCAACGTCTGGTCCGGAACAGTCCGCGAGATCACCGCACTCGGCAGCCGCCTGCGCGTGGTGATCGCCTGCGACCGAGCGCCCGACCTCATCGCCGAGATCACCCCGGCCGCCGCGGCCGACCTTCAACTTACCGAGGGCACTGCCGTCTTCGCCGGGGTCAAGGCCACCGAAGTGACTCTCGTCGGCGCCTGAGCCAGGGGCAACGCCCCCTTCAGCCCCACCCCACCCCCACCCGCACCCGCACCCACGCCCCGCCTCCACCCCCGGCGATCAGGGATGGCGTTGCCAGCGTGGGTCCACCTGCGAGCCGAAGGGCGAAGTGAGCATCAGCAGGGCCGTGGAGACGAGGGCGACCGACTGGGCGATGACGCTGAGCCACTTGTCGGGGAACCAGACCGGCTCGTACATGTTCGGCACCGGTCCCAGCTCGCCCACGTCGACGTACCGGTAGATCAGCAGCAGCGCCAGTCCGCCGGCGGCGACCAGGAGGGCGAAGAGGTCGGCCGGTACGCGGCGCCAGGCAAGGACGAGCAGGGCCGCGAGGGCGGCCAGCCCGGCCTCGGCCGCGAAGAGGTCGCCCTGGCTGACGGAGGCGATGACGGCGTCGTACTGGCCGGCGAGCTTGGCGTGTACGTAGGCGTCCACGGCTAGGCCGGCGGCGGCCACTACCCGGGCGGCGCCGCGCACGTAGCGGCGAACCGGGGTGGCGCGCGGGGGCGTTGCGACGAGAACGCTCATCAGTAGCCGCCCCCACCGCCGCCGTCACCCTTCGGCTTGTCCTTGATCGCCTTGCCGTCGGTGCCCACGACGTACCACTTGGCGCCGAACTGGTCGAGGTCCTGGCCCTTGGTCTCGCCCGCCTTCTGGTCCGGCTGGTAGTAGTACAACGGGTGGCCCTGGTACGTGACTTGTTTGCCGCCGTCGCCACCTGTCGTGGTGCCCAGCAGGCCCTTCTGCACGCCGCTGCCCGCGACGGGCTTGTCCTTGACGGTCATCGGCGGCCACGCCTCCGCACAGCTCCCCGAGCAAGTCGACTTGCTCGTCTTGTCCTTCACGAACAGATAGAGGGTCTTGCCCTCCTCCCCGCCCGCCAGGAACTTCCCCAGCTCGCCGGAGCGCACGCTCACCGTCTTGGCGCGCGCGGAGTCGCCGGGAGACTTCGAGGGTTCGGATTTCTCGCCGCCGCCGTCCCCGCAGGCGCTGCCGAAGACGGCGAACACGGCCGCCGACAGAATGACGGCGACTGTCCTGACACTGCTTGTCATCGAGGTCTCCTCGCCCGGCTGTCTCTCCCGGCAGCGCGCGGCGCCCTGCCGGGTCCGATCACGTCACTCAACTCAATAGACAGCAGGCGCTGCTGGACGGCCATTTCGCGGAGCCGTTCGGTGTACGGGCACGGGGCAGTCAGGGTCAGAGCAAGGAGGCCGAGAGTAAGGTAAGGCTTGGTTAAGTTGACGCACGTGCACCCCTCCCCGTTCCGGCGCCGAAGATCAACCTCGCCCGCTTCTTCACCTGGACCGGCGGGATGCTGGTGGTCGTGGCGGCACCCTGGTCAAGGGGACCGTCAACTTCCAGCCCGACCCGGCCGTGGTGCAGGCCATCGTATGGGTGGCGTATCCGGTGCCCGTCCTGTACTTCTTCCTGCGCCGGCAGACACCGCGCGACTGGGCCGTCGGCCCCCGCCTCCCCGCCGCCCGCCCCGGTGAGCAGGACTCTGCCGTCACCCCTGCCGCCCAGGGGTGACACGGGGAACGGCGGCGACCGGGCAGGCCCACCCGCACCCTTGACACCACCTGTGCCCACCGACCTTACTTGTCCCTGCGCCACCAGGGGACAACGATGTCAACGCAACCTCGGGGAGAGGGTCACGTGCGGCACAGACAGCAGCGCAGCGGACCGGGCAGATCCGGCGACACCGGAAGACCCGGCAGGCGCGGCCCGGGCCGGTTCCTCCGGACGGTCCGCCCCACGGCGCTTCTCGCCGCCGCGCTGCTCGTGGTGACGGCGCAGGGCGCCGCCGTGGCCGCACAGCCCCGGCAGCCGCCCCCCACGGAGACCTTCAGCTCCTCCTTCGAACCGGACGACCCCGCCCCGGACTGGCGCGACAGCGTCGAGACCGGAGCCGGCGGGGCGCCGAAGACCGCCGGGGTGGAGCGCGAGTCCGCACCCGGCACGGCGGGGATGAGCAGCCACACCGGCACCGGTCCCGCCGACTCCCCCAGCTCCAAGAAGGACGCCGGCTTCAGCGGCATGCACTCGCTGCGGTACGCCGGCACCCACACCACAGGCGGTCACGGCTACTCCTACAACCGGGTCTTCGACGTCAACACCCGTGTCACCGCCCGCACGTCACTCTCGTACAAGATCTTCCCCGAGCTGCCGAAGACCGACCTCGACTACCCGGCGACGCACACCTCCCTCGACCTCGCCTTCACAGACGGCACCTATCTGAGCGATCTGCGCGCCACCGATCAGCACGGCGCACCGATGACGCCGCAGGGCCAGGCCGCCGCCAAGACGCTCTCCGCGAACCAGTGGAACAACAGGGAGTCGCGGATCGGCGCCGTCGCCGCGGGCAAGACCGTCGACCGGATCCTCGTGGCCTACGACTCCCCCGAGGGCGACAGCGAGGACGGCACCGCCTTCCGCGGCTGGGTCGACGACGTCTCCCTCGCCCCCCAGGCTCCCGAGAAGCCGCCGGCGCACGTGTCCGACTACGCGGAGACGACCCGCGGCACCCTCTCCAGCGGCAGCTTCTCCCGGGGCAACACCTTCCCCGCCACCGCCGTGCCCAACGGCTTCAACTTCTGGACCCCGGTGACCGACGCCGGCTCCTCGGACTGGCAGTACGAGTACGCGCGCAAGAACAACGACGACAACCGGCCCACCCTGCAGGCGTTCAGCGCGAGCCATGAGCCCAGCCCCTGGATGGGCGACCGGCAGACCTTCCAGGTCATGCCGTCCACCGCCGCCGGGAAGCCGGACGCCTCCCGCAAGGCCCGCGCGCTGCCCTTCCAGCACGCCAACGAGAAGGCCAGGCCGCACTACTACGGCGTCACCTTCGACAACGGTCTCAAGACGGAGATCGCGCCGACCGACCACGCCGCGATGATGCGCTTCACCTTCCCCGGCGACGACGCGAATCTGCTCTTCGACAACGTCGACAACCGGGGCGGACTCACCCTGGACGAGGGCGGGGGCGACGGCAGGGGCACCGTCACCGGGTTCTCCGACGTCAAGAGCAGGCTGTCGGCCGGCGCCACCCGCCTGTTCGTCTACGCCGAGTTCGACTCCTCCGTCACCGGTGGCGGCAGGCTGAGCGGCGGCGGGGGCAAGGACGTCACCGGCTTCCTGCGCTTCGCGCCGGGCGCCGACCGCACCGTCACCATGCGCATCGCCACCTCACTGATCAGCGTGGACCAGGCGAAGGCCAACCTGGGGCGGGAGATCCCCGCCGACGCGTCCTTCAGCAGCGTCCGGGCCCGCGCGCAGCACAAGTGGGACGACCTGCTCGGCCGTATCGAGGTCGAAGGCGCGAGCCGCGACCAGCTCACCACCCTCTACTCCAACCTCTACCGCCTCTACCTCTACCCCAACTCCGGTGCGGAGCAGACCGGTTCACGTACGCGCGGTTCACGTACGCGCTACGCCAGCCCGTTCTCGAAGAAGCCGCGCCCGGACACCCCGACGCACACCGGCTCGAAGATCGTCGACGGGGAGGTGTACGTCAACAACGGCTTCTGGGACACCTATCGCACGACTTGGCCCGCCTACTCCCTGCTCACGCCGAAGCGGGCGGGAAGGATGGCGGACGGGTTCGTCCAGCAGTACAAGGACGGCGGCTGGATCTCCCGGTGGTCCTCACCGGGGTACGCGGACCTGATGACCGGCACCAGTTCGGACGTCGCCTTCGCCGACGCGTACGGCAAGGGCGTGAAGTTCGACGCCGAGGCGGCCTACGACGCGGCGGTGAAGAACGCCACGGTCGCACCGCCGGACTCCGGTGTGGGCCGCAAGGGCATGAACACCGCACCGTTCCTCGGCTATACGAGCACCGCCACCGGCGAGGGCATGTCCTGGGCGCTGGAGGGCGCGCTCAACGACTTCGGCATCGCGAGGATGGGCAAGGCGCTCCACCGCGAGACCGGCAAGGCCCGCTACCGGGAGGAGTCGGAGTACTTCCTGGGCCGCGCCCAGAACTACGTCAAGCTCTTCGACGACAAGGTCGGCTTCTTCCAGGGCAGAGACGCCGACGGCGACCGGCGGCTGCCGCCTGAGAAGTTCGACCCCCGGGTGTGGGGCTACGACTACACCGAGACCAACCCCTGGAACTTCGCCTTCACCGCCCCGCAGGACACCAGGGGCCTGGCCAACCTCTACGGCGGCCGCAAGGGCCTGGCCAAGAAGCTGGACACCTACTTCGCCACGCCGGAGACGGCGGAGAAGAAGTTCGCCGGCTCCTACGGCGAAGTCATCCACGAGATGACCGAGGCCCGCGACGTACGGATGGGGATGTACGGCCACAGCAACCAGCCCTCGCACCACATCCCCTACACCTACAACGCCGCCGGGCAGCCCTGGAAGACGCAGGCGAAGGTCCGCGAGGCGCTCTCCCGCCTCTACCTCGGCAGCGAGATCGGCCAGGGCTACCCGGGCGACGAGGACAACGGCGAGATGTCCGCGTGGTACGTCTTCAGCTCCCTCGGCTTCTACCCGCTGGTGATGGGATCGCCCGAATACGCCGTCGGCTCCCCGCAGTTCACCAAGGCCACGGTCCACCTGGACAACGGCCGCGACCTGGTGGTCAAGGCCCCGCGCAACAGCGCGCGCAACGTGTACGTGCAGGGGCTGAAGGTCAACGGCAAGCCGTGGAAGTCCACTGCGCTGCCGCACAAGCTGATCGCCCGCGGCGGCACCCTGGAGTTCGACATGGGCCCGAAGCCGTCCCGCTGGGGCACCGGCGAGAACGCCGCCCCGTCCTCGATCACACAGGACGACGAGGTGCCCTCACCGCCCGGCGACCTGACCGTGCCGGACAAGAGCGTGCCGCTGCTCGACAACACCTCCGACACCGAAGCCGCCTTCACCACCGCGGCCCTCGAGGTGGCGCCCGGCTCCCGGGACAAGCCGGTGACCTCGTACACGCTCACCTCGGCCGACAAGGACGCCGCCCCGGACGGCTGGACGCTGGAGGGCTCCGAGGACGGCGAGAAGTGGAAGCGGCTCGACCGGCGCGGCAAGGAGTCCTTCCGCTGGGACAAGCAGACCCGCGTCTTCTCCATCGCCGACCCCGGCGCGTACCGCCACTACCGGCTCGTGCCGACGGGGCCCGCGTACACCGAGAAATCCACCCTCGCGGAGATCGAGCTGCTCGGATAGCTGTACGGGCGGCCCCCAGGGGAGGGGCAATCAGGGCGGAAAGGCATGCGAACGGCGTCGGATGGGGAACCCGGCACCCATGACGAAGCTTGGTCTTCCGCCCGGCGTCCGCGCCTGCCTGTTCGATCTCGACGGTGTGCTCACCAAGACAGCCGTGGTGCACGCGGCCGCGTGGAAGGAGACGTTCGACGGTTTCCTGCGGCGCCGCGACGGTGCCGGATACCGCCCCTTCGACCCGGTCGCGGACTACGACGAGTACGTCGACGGCCGGCCACGGACCGACGGCGTACGGACCTTCCTCGCCTCCCGCGGCATCGAACTGCCCGAGGGCGAGCACGACGACACCCCCGGCGACGGCACCGTGCAGGCCCTGGGCAACCGCAAGAACGACCTGCTGCTGGAGAAGATCCGTGAGGACGGCGTCGAGGCGTATCCCGGTTCGGTGCGCTATCTGCGGGCGGTACGCGACGCGGATCTGCGCACCGCGGTCGTCTCCTCGAGCGCCAACTGCCGCGACATCCTGGTGGCCGTCGGCATCGAAGACCTCTTCGACGTGCGGATCGACGGCGTGGTTGCCGCCGTGCGCGAGCTGCCCGGCAAGCCGGCCCCCGACACCTTTCTGGCGGCGGCCCGCGACCTGGGCGTCGAGGCCGGCGAGTCCGCGGTCTTCGAGGACGCGCTGGCCGGGATGGACGCGGGACGCGCGGGCCACTTCGGCTACGTGGTCGGCGTCGACCGGGCCGGTCAGTCCGACGCGCTGCGCCGGCACGGCGCCGACACCGTCGTACAGGACCTCGCCGAACTGGCCGAGCTGGAGGACCGGGCGTGATCACCCACCGGTCGTACGCCTGCGAGCCCTGGCTGCTGCGCGAGACCAGGCTGAACCTGGACGTGCTGCCGCAGAGCGAGTCCGTCTTCGCGCTCTCCAACGGCCATGTCGGCTGGCGCGGCAACCTCGACGAGGGTGAGCCGCACGGCCTGCCCGGCTCCTACCTCAACGGCGTGCACGAGCTGCACCCACTGCCGTACGCGGAGGCGGGCTACGGATACCCCGAGTCCGGCCAGACCGTCATCAACGTCACCAACGGCAAAATCATCCGGCTGCTCGTCGACGACGAACCCTTCGACGTGCGCTACGGACGGCTGCGCTCGCACGAGCGCGTGCTCGACCTGCGCAACGGGCTGCTGCACCGCACCTGCGAGTGGACCTCACCGGCGGGCACCACGGTACGGGTGCGCTCCACCCGGCTGGTCTCCTTCACCCAACGGTCCATCGCCGCCGTCGCCTTCGAGGTGGAACCGCTGGACGAGGAGGTGCGCGTCGTCGTCCAGTCCGAACTCGTCGCCAACGAGCAGCTGCCCGAGATCGGCGGTGACCCGCGTGCCGCCCGCGCGCTGGAGTCGCCGCTGGAGCCGGAGGAGGACCTGGCCGCGGACCTGCGGCTGCGGCTGGTGCACCGCACCTGCGA
>NZ_JBOHCV010000314.1:0-4612 GCF_050698815.1 Streptomyces sp. | reverse complement strand
GCGCGGTGATCAGCGAGGCCGTCGTGACCTGGTTCGGGGTGAGTCCGCGGCGGGCGCACCAGCGGGCGATGTAGCGGGAGTAGGGGCTGACGCAGAAGGTGGTGAAGAAGCCGTCCCGCGGCTTGACGGCGGAGCGCAGCCGTACCGCCTCCTCGTCCACGCCGTCCACGGCCTCCCGGGCAGCCGCCCGTGCCTCGTCGTCGGCCGGAACGGTCGCGACGAGCGTTCCCAGCTCGGGCCGGTGCACGGCCACGCCGTCGGCGGCGAGGGTCTCCGCGAGGGTGTCGGGCACGCTGCGCGCCGGCGCCGTGACAGCGGCCTGCGGCGGGCCGGACGCGTCGGACGCGGCGGGCACGGTCCGGTCAGCGGTGGCGAAGGCGCGGGTCAGCGCGGCGCGGGCCTGCGGCTGGACGGTCAGCGCGCCCGGGGCGGCAGCCGCCGGGAAGCGGGGGTCGGTGAGGGCGAGCCGGAGGCTGTGGGCGTGGCCCACGAATCGGGGATCGACCAGCGCGACCCTCTCACCGGCCGGGACGCCGGCCAGTTCCGTGGAGACGTGGCCGGGCTCGGCCGCCACCCGCACGTCGAATCCCAGCGACCGCAGGTCGCTCTCCAGCGGCGACCCGGCGACCGGCGAACCGGTGAGGATGGCGGTCGACAGTCGAACTCACTCCTTGGCAGCGTTCAGGGCGCGCCGTCGCCCGTTCGAGGGGAGTGCGGCACGTCGGCAGAGGCTATCGGATCGAACGGGGCGAGCCTTCATCGCGCGTTCACCGGCCGATCGCCTCCCGGCCGGGGACAGCATGGTCGATCATGGGCGCGGGCCACAAACGCGGGTCGATCGAGGGTGGATAGGGTGCCGGTATGACGTGGTTGATCACAGGCGGGGCGGGATACATCGGGGCACACGTCGCTCGGGCGATGGTGGAGGCCGGCGAACGGGTGGTGGTGCTGGACGACGTCTCGGCGGGGATTCCGGCCCGGCTCGAGCGGGTCCCCGGGCAGTCGCCGCTGGTGGTGGGATCGGTCCTGGACCGGGCACTGCTGGACCGTACGCTCACGGACCACGAGATCACCGGAGTGGTCCACCTGGCGGCCCGCAAGCAGGTCGGCGAGTCCATGGAGCAGCCGCTGCGCTACTACCGGGAGAACGTGCACGGGCTGACCGTGCTGCTCGAGGCGGTCGCCGCGGCTGGCGTGCGCCGCTTCGTCTTCTCCTCCTCCGCCGCGGTCTACGGCTCCCCGGATGTCGATCTCGTCACCGAGGACACGCCGTGCGCCCCGGTGAACCCCTACGGCGAGACGAAGCTCGCGGGGGAATGGCTGGTGCGCTCCTCCGGCCGGGCCACCGGCATGGCCACCGCCTCGCTGCGCTACTTCAACGTCGCGGGCGCCGCGGAGCCGGAGCTTGCGGACACCGGAGTGTTCAACATCATCCCGATGTTCTTCGACGCCCTCACCCGCGACGAGGCGCCGATGATCTTCGGGGCCGACTATCCGACCCCGGACGGCACCTGTGTGCGGGACTACATCCACGTGCGGGACCTGGCCGAGGCGCACGTCGCCGCCGCCCGCCGGGTGACCGCCGACGCCTCCGGTGCCCGCGCCGGCAGCGGCACCGGCCTCACGGCGAACATCGGCACCGGGACCGGCGTCTCCGTACGCGAGATGGCCGACCTCGTCGCCGAGATCACCGGCAAGCGCGAGCCGGCGGCCCGGGTCGCTCCCCGGCGTGCCGGGGACCCGGCCCGGGTGGTCGCCTCGGCGGAGCTGGCGGCGAAGGAGCTGGGCTGGACGGCCCGGTTCGGCGTGCGGGACATGGTCACCTCCGCGTGGGTGGGCTGGTGCCTGCGGCACCCTGGGCTCCGCTGACGGTCCCCGCCGAAAATACTGCCGGTCCGCGTGAGGGTGTCCTGACCTGCGGCGCCGACACCGGGAGAAAAGCCCAGGTCACAGCACATGACAACGGTGTTCAGCGTCGCGTTGCACCGCTCCGTCCGGCGTAGTTGACTTGCCACCGTCAGGGGCTGTGTTTTCGGCGTTTTTCGGCGGACACGGCGCACACGGTGAACGCGGAGGCTGCGGCGATGGGTGCAGGGCACGATCACGGGGGGCCGCCGCCCGCGGCGGGCAGCACCGCTGCGGCCGCGTACCGCAACCGGCTGCGGGTCGCGCTCGGCATCACCCTCGGGGTCCTGGTCACCGAGGTGGTCGGGGGTCTGCTCGCCGATTCGCTGGCGTTGCTGGCCGACGCCGGGCACATGGCCACCGACGCGCTCGGGCTCGGCATGGCGCTGCTGGCGATCCACTTCGCCAACCGGCCCGCGAGCGAGCGGCGTACCTTCGGCTTCGCCCGCGCGGAGATCCTCGCCGCGCTCGCCAACTGCCTCCTGCTGCTCGGCATGGGCGGCTTCATTCTCTACGAGGCCGTCGACCGCTTCCTCGACCCGGCCGGCACCGACGGCGGTCTGACCGTCATCTTCGGCGCCATCGGCCTGGTGGCCAACCTCGTCTCGCTCTCCCTCCTGCTGCGCGGCCAGAAGGAGAGCCTCAATGTGCGCGGAGCGTTCCTGGAGGTGCTGGCCGACGCACTGGGCTCGCTGGCGGTGCTGGTCTCGGCGGCGGTCGTCCTGACGACCGGCTGGCTGCCCGCCGACCCGATCGCCTCGCTGGTCATCGGCGTGATGATCGTTCCCCGTACGCTCAGACTCGCGCGCGAGGCGCTGGACGTGCTGCTGGAGTCGGCACCCAAGGACGTCGATCTGGCCGAGGTGCGCGAACACATCCTCGCGGTGGACGGCGTCAGCGGTCTGCACGACCTGCACGTGTGGACGATCACGTCCGGGATGCCGGTGCTCTCGGCACATGTGGTCGTCTCGCAGGAGGCGCTGGACTCCGTGGGGCAGGAGCGGGTGCTGCATGAGCTGCAGGGCTGTCTGGGCGACCATTTCGACGTCGAGCACTGCACGTTCCAACTGGAGCCGCGTGGACATGCGGCGCACGAAGCGAAGTTGTGCCACTGACGTACGGCACACTGGGGCGCATTGCCGAACAGTGGCCCGATAGAAGGACGAACATGGCGAACAGCGCGATTGCCCCGATCATGCTCGAACTGGTCGACGAGGACGGGATGACGATCGGCACCGCCGAGAAGCTCTCCGCCCATGTGGCACCGGGCCGGCTGCATCGCGCGTTCTCCGTCTTCCTCTTCGACGAGGAGGGGCGGCTGCTGCTGCAGCGCCGCGCGTTCGGCAAGTACCACTCCCCCGGAGTCTGGTCCAACACCTGCTGCGGACACCCGTATCCCGGCGAGCCGCCGTTCGTCGCGGCGGCCCGGCGGGTGGGCGAGGAACTGGGCACGGCGCCGTTCCTGCTGCGGGCGGCGGGCACGGTGCGCTACAACCATCCCGATCCGGACTCGGGCCTGGTGGAGCAGGAGTACAACCACCTCTTCGCGGGACTGGTGCGTGACCAGCTCCACCCGGACCCGGAGGAGATCGCCGAGACCGCCTTCGTGACCTCCGGCGAGCTGGCGCGGCGGCAGGCGGAGGGAGCGTTCTCGGCCTGGTTCATGACGGTGCTGGACGCCGCCAGGCCGGCGTTCGGCGAGCTCACGGGCGCCGCCGCCGGCTGGTGACGCAGGGGCGGTGAGGCCGGCAGCGGCGTCCGGACTCAGATCGACGGCAGTCGGGGGAAGACGACGGGCAGCGGCAGTGCCGCCCAGATCACCTTGCCGCCCGCGCCGGTCTGCTCCACATCACAGATACCGCCCGCCTCCAAAGTGATCATCTTGACCAGGAGCAGCCCGCGCCCGCCGGTGTGCTCCTGGCCGGGATCGGCGTCCAGTGCCTTGGGCCGGTAGGGGTGACTGTCCTCGACGGCGACGCGCAGCCAGCCGTTGCCCAGCGACACCTCCACGCCGATCTCCGGTGAGAGCAGCGCCGCGTGCCGTACGGAGTTGGTGACCAGCTCCGAGAGGATCAGCAGCAGGTTCCGCAGCATCTCGTCGGGCACCAGCCCCTGGCGCCGGACGAGGTCGCGTACGGCGTGCCGCAGCCGCGGCACGGAGGAATCCAGCGCGGGAGCCGTGAACCTCCAGCTCCCCTCGTGGGAAGGGGCCTGGACCGGTTCCCGCACCGGTGCGGCGACCGGGGACTGCCCGCCCGCCCCGGGCGGATGACTCCCACGGCTCTCCATCTCCCCGCACCTCACTCTCCGAGTGTTCTTGCAGATGTACGTGCACGACTGTGTAACGAGTGTGGGTATGCCAGGGGCGTGCTCCGCTCCGCTGACTGCAAGTCGGCACTTATCGATGGCAATTGACAGAAGATGCACGCGCCGCACCGGTTCTGTGACTGATCAGGCATCCCCGCCGCACACCGCGCCGCCCGCTCCCCGGATACGATCCGGCACCTATGGACCCGGCACAGCAAGCACCGCCCGCACAGCAGGCACCGCCCGGTGTGCTCACCGAGCAAGCCGACGGCGTCGCCACGCTCACCATCCGGAACCCGGCCAAGCGCAACGCGATGACCCCTCAGATGTGGCGCGAGGTGCCGGTGCTGCTGGAGCGGCTCGCCGCGGACGCCTCCGTACGGGCGCTCGTCCTCACCGG
>NZ_JBOHCV010000313.1:0-2972 GCF_050698815.1 Streptomyces sp. | reverse complement strand
GGGCAGGTGCTCATGACCACGCGCACGCTGAACGTCCAGCTCAGCGCCCTTCTCGCCGAATCCGGGCTCACCTACGAGGCGCTGGCCAAGGCGGTCCGCGCGGTCGCCGCCGAGTGCGGCGCGGACTTACGCACGAACAAGTCCAACGTCGAGCACTGGCTCAGCGGATCCATGCCCCGCGGCGATACACCCCGCTACCTCGCCCTCGCGCTCTCCCGGAGCCTGGGCCGCCTTCTGACTACCGCCGACCTCGGCCTGCCCTCCCCGGCGGAGGCCGGGAATGACACCATCGGACTGTCCCTGGGGGGTGACCCGCTGGACGCCCTGCTGCCGATGTGGAGGTACGAGTTGGATCGCCGCCGCTTCGTCACGTCCTCCGCCTACTCCGTGGCAGCAGCGGCCCTACCGCTCGACCACGTCCAGGACATCGCCGCCCGCACCGCGGCCGCCCGCACCGGCTACACCGTCGGCATGGCCGAAGTCGCCGCCGTCCGTGACATGATCCGCGCGTTCTCCGAGATGGACGAACGCCACGGCGGACAACACGGCCGCAGCGCCCTGGTCACCTACCTCCGCGACGACGTCGCCCCGCTGTGCCGGGCCCGGTTCCGTAGCGACGAAATCCGCCAGCAGATGCTGTCCGCCGCCAGCCGAGGCGTCCACCTGCTGGGCTGGAAGAGCTACGACGCAGGTCAGCAGGGACTCGCCCAGCGCTACTACCTCCAGTCCTACGCTCTGGCCGCCGAATCCGGCCTGCGCGGGCACGACGGATTCGTGATGCGCACGATGGCCATGCAGGGCCTCAAGCTCCATCGCCCCGAGCACTGCCTGGGCTTGGCCGAGACCGGACTGAACCGGGCCAAGGGACGGGTGGACGCCCAGACCGAGGCTCTCTTCCGCGTCGTTCACGCCCACACCCTGGCCAGAAGCGGCAAGCGCCGTGCGGCCCTCTCCGAGGCCGAACACGCCCGCACCCTGCTGACCGGTGCCCCCGGCGACGAGGTGCCGTTCTGGGCGCTGGCCTGGGGCCCACCGGCCGCGTCGGTGTACTCCCGCACCGCCAAGGTCCACGAGACCGTAGGAGACCACCGGGCCGCCGCCGAGCAGTACGCGCTGGCCGCCACGGCCCGCCCCGCGAACACCTACGCGCGGATCGTCGCCCTGGACCTGGTCGCGGGCGCGGAGATGCACCTCAAGCGCGGCAGCATCGAGCAGGCGTGCGCCACCTGGCACCGGGCCATCGACCACATGGACGGTGTCCGCTCCGTCCGCACCCGCAAGGCGGTCTCCCGTATGCGCGGTGACCTCGCACGCTTCCGGGCCCGTGGCCTGCGATGCGTGGCCGATCTCGACGAACGGGGACGCGACTTCCTCGCCGGCCCTGACCTCAGCGGCACCCGGCGAAGCGGCGAACGATCGGTTTCAGGTAGTCCGCGTGCGGACCCGTCAGAGCGGCCAGTTCGTCCGGTGAACGCACCAGGGCGATGTCGTCGAGTTCAGGTTCACGGCCCTGAACACGCTCGGCTGCCGCGGCAGCGGTGAAGTCCGCACGCAATGTCGCCTCAGGAAGGGCAGGGGCAAGGTAGGTCAGGCCGACACTGCCGTTCTCGCCGCGGGTGACGACCCACAACCTCAGATCCTCGGCAGCCGCGCTGATGCCCAACTCCTCGGCAAGTTCTCGCGCGGCCTGGCCGGCCAGTGCCGACTCGTCCAGCACCGCCCCGTCCTGGGGAGGCTCCACCGACCCACCCGGCAGCTGCCAGCGGCCCGGGGCAGCCGTAGAGGGCGACATCCTCGCTGCCAGCACACGGCCGTCGCCGGTCGGCTGAACGACGTTCACGAACAACGAGGGCAGTGCTGTGGCACCGGGAACGCGACGCAGCGCGTAGTGCCGGTAGGTCACCCGCACCCAGGACAGGCGCAGGATGCGCGGGCCGGTCCGCTCCAGTCCCCCACACGCCACCGCAGGCCCGTCGAAAAGGGCGGGGTTGGCTCGGACCGCCATGTCCCACGCCCGGTCTCGGGCCTCAGCGTCATGGGGCGGCAGCAGCGGTTCCGCAGCTTCGGTCAGCAGGAGCCGTTCGACGTCGAAGAGGTCAATGCCCACGGGGGGCAGTGTTTCGGTCACCGGCCCATCGTAGAACCCGCTCCCGGCTTGACCGCCAAACCCGGCCGAGTACGTGCATCTACGGGCGCACCGCCGGCTGCTGGTCGTCGCTGTCCGCTGGCGAGCGGGGGCCCGGCACGCTGGCCGCTGCCAGGTTCAGACGGGCGCCCATGTCGAGATTCACCTCGCCGTAGGGCCGGACATGGGACCAGAACAACGGGGTCAGGCCGCGCCGGTCGGCGGCGGTGAGCAGGTCAGCCCACTCCGGTTCGCCGAGGATGTCCTGAAGCATCAGGGTGTTCACGTAGACTAGGGCCGATTGCAGAATCCTCAGGCACAGCACGAACATCTCCTGCTCGTCGCGCCGGTTCGAGGCGATCTCCCCACCCTTGCCGTACGCGATCACGGAGTTCGCGCCGTTGGAGGACTCCATCACGTTCAGGCCCTCCTCGACCTCCCGCTGAAGATCCCGAAGCCGCAGGTAGCGGGCCACGAAGATGGTCTTCTGGGCGCGGCCGACCTCCAGCATCGCCGCGTAGGTGGGGTGGGAGGCGTTGCGGGTGAAGCGGCGCAGGATCGCCTCGGTGGACGCGGTGCGGGTCCGGATCGCCGTCGCGTACTTGATCATCTGGTCGTACTGCTGGGCGATGAGTTCCCAGCGGATCGGGCGGGTCAGCGCCGCGGTCAGCTGCGGGTAGGCGTCCGGCTCGCCGGCCACGGGCCGGTACAGCTTCACCTTGTTGATCCGCTTGATCCTGGGCAGCAGGTCGAAGTTCAGCAGCCTCGTGATGCCGAACCCGATTTCCGACTGGCCATGACTGTCTGTGTAGTTGGCCTCGACGTCCATGGTGGTGCCGTGCCGCAT
>NZ_JBOHCV010000312.1:0-10689 GCF_050698815.1 Streptomyces sp. | reverse complement strand
ATCGACAGCACGATCCGGACCTTCTCCTCCGCCGGCAGCACCGGTGGTTTCGGCATGAACGATCAGACTCCTCACGTGATCAGACCCGCAAGCAACGGGCCCTGCCACAAAGTCTGACGCGCGACATTCGCGTCCGGCATCCCGACCAGGTCCACGTGCTCCCAGGCGAGCGGGCGCAGCTATGAGGTGCGGGTTCGCTTGATGACGATGCCGCCTGTCCTGTGTTGTCGAACCTTGATCATTGCCAGCGAACCTTGATGAACATTAGGTTGTGTCACCGAAGTTGGAGTGGCACGATGTGCTGGGTCGTCAGGGGTGGCAGTGGGGGAGCTCGCGGGAGCATGCGCAAACCCGGGCCTTGTGGCCTTTGACCTGGGATTCTTCGAAGACGGCGTACAGGTAAGGCGGCCTTTCGCCTCTCGCTGGGGTGTCCGTTTCGAGCTGGTGGCGCCCGTGCGGCCGTTCCGCTGGCCGGCGGGAAGCGCCTCGCGGGCTGCGGCACGACCACTGAGCACACCGGGTCGAGTCGTGACTGGAGCGGGACCAGGCTGATCCTCCTCGACGCTGACCCGCAGATGCAGGGATCTCATCGCAGCCGTTCTGGCTGCCCTGGCACGACGGCCGCCGCAGGCGCCGCCACGCGCCCGCCTACTTCCTACGCCCCGCGGACGGGCGGGCTCGCGGCCGCCGCCCACGCACCGGCCGCACGCACAAGACCACCGAGAGGATCCGCTGATGAACCCGTTCCAAGGTGAGCTGGAAGAAGCAGGCCGCCGCACTCGTAGCCCTCGGCGGATTCTTTGCACTGTCGCTGTGGCTCGGTGACGAGTTGTGGGATCTGGCCGCGTACTGGCCGGCGACCGGCATCGGATTCGGCGCCACCGTCGGCGCACTGCTCCCGATCACGTTCACGGCCACCAAACGCTCCCTCCGCCGGGTCAACTCGGCCAGCAGCACGCGCTCGACCAAATGGACCATGGCCGGCATCGCGTGCGCGGCCGTGAGCGTGGTGATCGCCATGGCCGCCTCTCGCGCGATCCCCGGAAGGAAGAGCGCCTCGGACCCCTGCCTCAACGAGTGGGAGCCATGCTGGGTGAACCACCTCTATCCGGGGGCCTTCTTTGTGACACTCGGCAGCTTGGCCGCGACGGTGGCCATCATGACCTGGCTGCCGAGCTGGATGTCCAAGCTGCGCGCCCGGTTCCGCCGGTAGCCGCCGAGGCCGGCGGAGTGGGGACGGGATGTCCGGAACCGCCGGGAGAGCGCACGGTCTTCCCTGCGAATCTGGGGATCCCCGACAGCGTCGACTCTGAGAGCGCCAACGAGCTACCGCTCAAACTTCGGTGTCTAAACCGCCCCGTCATGCCGCTGGTTCACAGGACCGCTTCGCTTCAGACTGCTGGGATGGTGTTCATGAGTGAGGCGTTCAGTTGGCCCGACGGCTTGGCGGTGGCTGCTACCAGGATCGGCCGTCGCTGCAATCGGTACGAGGAATCCGTGATCTTCTACCGCGACGTGGTCGGACTGCCGCTGGTGTACCTCGGCGAGACCGGTCCGGACGGCTTCGGCGTCGCCATCTTCGGCCTGCCGGGAACGCAGACCACTTTCGAGTTGGTAGAGGGACTCGAGCCGGTGCCGGTCGACCGGCATGAAGAGCTGGTGCTGTACTTCTCGGGTGAGCCCGCACGCGATGTCGTAGCAGCCCGGATCGCCGAAGCCGGCTACGAGCCGGCTCGGCAGTACCGGTACTGGGACCTCAACGACGCCATTACCTTCCTCGATCCGGATGGACGCGAACTCGTCCTTGCGCCCTGGGTGTTCGGGGAGGAACCCCCGCCGATGCGGAAGCGATCGGCGCCACCTGCCACCTGACGGGTACCCGCCGGCACACTCCGATGTTGGAAATAGCAAGCGGTCTGAAGTGTGCCGACCCGATGGCAATACGTTGGGCGAGCGCGACTCACGACCATGGTTCTGCGTTGGGGTGGAAGACGCGGTCCATGAGCCACTCCCGCCGGGCGGCACCCGGCACGTCACCTACCGAGCCGTTCATCTAGTACGCCAACCTCCGTGACCTTGCAGGTCAGAAGGTGGCCAGAAAAATACTGGGGGTCAGCTCGCCACGCTCGTCGCGTGCGCGAGCCGGTAGCGCGACGGTGAGATTCCGTAGTGCCGGACGAAGGCCTGGCGGAGGGCTTCGGCTGTGCCGAACCCGCATCGCTGGGCGATGAGCGCCACAGTCAGCGTCGAGACGGACAGCAGGCGGGCGGCTGCTTCGGTTCGGGTACGACGTACGAAGCGTCCCGGTGACATACCGGCGTGAGCCTGGAACAGCCGACTGAGCTGGCGCTCGCTGACGCTGAACCGGTGCGCGAGGGTGGCGCTGTCGAGGGGCTCGTCGACGTGAGTGGTGACGAACTCCACGACGTCGCGGACCAGTTGGTGGGCAGGCGCTGTGTGAGCGACGAACATGCTCACCTGGGCCTGATTGCCGGGACGGTGCAGGTAGGTCACCATGCTGCGGGCGACGGCGCGGGCCAGGCTGTCGCCGTGGTCCTCGGCGATGAAGGACAGGGTGAGGTCGAGGGCGCTGGTCACACCGGCGGAGGTGGCGATGTTGCCCTCGCGGATGTAGATCGGGTCAGGGTCCACGGTGACGGCGGGGTAGTGACGCGCGAGTCGTGCGGCATAGGCCCAGTGGGTGGTGGCTCGTCGTCCGTCGAGCAGGCCCGTCGCGGCGAGCACGGTGGCCCCGGTGCACACCGAGGCAACGCGCGTGCTGGTGCCCGCGAGCCGGCGGACATGGGCGACCAGCGCCGGGTTCGCGGCGGCGTCCTCGTGTCCGTCGCCACCGGAGACCACGAGAGTGTCCATCGTCCCGGTGGCGCGCTGCAGTGACCCGGCGGGGCGCAGCACCAAGCCGGCGTCACACGTGATGGCCCGTCCTGCGGGGGTCACCAGCTCGACGTCGTAGAGCCGGCGCCCGACGATCCGGTTGGCGCCGGCGAAGGTGGAGGTGACGCAGGCGATATCGAGCACCTGAGCGCCGTCGTAGCCGACGACCACTACGCGTCGTGTCTTCACGGCCTCGACCCTAGCCGCTGAACGCACCCCGACGCCCGTGTCTTGTCTGCCGGGTATCCCAAGTTTTCTGCCAAATCCGGCGTACACAGGTGCGCCTCCCCGCGCAGCTCATGAGTCTCGTGGCATGAACAGACACTTCTGGCGCCACTACCTCGAGATGGTCGCCGCGATGTTCGTCGCCATGATGGTCCTTGAGCCGCTGCGCATGGTCGTGGTCGGTGCCCTGGGCTGGTCTGGGGCGTTCGACCGTGTGGAACCGCTTGCCCTGGCCATGGCCACCGAGATGTCGGCCGGGATGATCGCCTGGATGCGTTTCCGTGGCCACGACTGGGCGCCGACGCTGCAGATGTGCGCGGCCATGTTCGTACCGTTCCTGGTGCTGCTCGTGCCCCATTGGGCGGGCGCGCTCAGCGCCGATGCGGTGATGGTCGGCGGACACGTGCTCATGCTGCCGGCCATGGCACTGGTGATGGTGCGCCGTCCGCAGGAGTACACGAAGCCCAGGGCCCACGCGGCCCACAGCGGGAAGGCGCACAGGTGACCAGTCCGGACAACAGCGCCGCCGAGCCGCGATTCTCCGGCCGGCCCTGCCCGCGAGGGTCCTGACGTTGACGCGGCGCGCGACGAGGAAGCCGTCCGGGCCGCATCACCTGCCGTCCGGTACTGGGGCGGGGCAGCCCCGGGAGGGCGGGACGGCTGCAGATTCGGTAACGGTCGGCCCGGTCGACTGCGCTGTGTTACGCGGATGGCGACAGCGAGCGTTGCTGACGCAGGAGCAGTTGGCCGGCCGAGCGGGTTTGAGCGCCCGCACCGTGCGCAGACTCGAAGGCGGCGTCTCGGGGCGGCCTCGTGTCACCTCGGTGCGGTTGCTGGCCGAGGCGCTGAATCTGGACGCGGAAGAACAGGCGGTCCCTGACTGCCACCGGCCCGGCCTCCGGCGACGCGGAACCGCGGAAACGGGCTCAGGCGTCGCCATGACACGGCAGATGCCGAGCGACGTGAGGTTCGTGGGACGTGAACGTGAACTGGCCGTCGTCGAAGCCGGATCGGGGACGCCGGCCCTCACCGTCGACGGGATGCCCGGCATCGGCAAGACCGCGCTGGCCATCCGTGCGGCACACCGCATGGCTCCGCAGTTCCATGACGGGGTCCTCTCCCCCGACTTGCACGGCTACACGCGGGACAGGACGCACCCCAAGCCCACCTGTCGAGTCCCAGATGATGCCCGACGTTCTGATCCCAGGTGATGCTTGACGGCTGCTTGTCGAACGTCGTGGGGTGAGTCGGCACGCGGTAATCCGTGGTCGCTCCTGAGGCCACGACCTCGTGAGACAGAGTCGGTGTTTGTAAGCACTTGTTCTGGCCCTGCCGTACCAGGTTCTTTTGGCTCCGAAGGGCGTTCGACTGCCGGGCCGGTGGGGGCTGGTGCACAGACGGCCACCTGCGAAAAGAGGCCGTCAGTGGCCCGGGTGCCCTGTCGACTGCGGGTTCGAGGGTGGGGCCAACAGACCTCGGAACCCTGGTCCCAACGGAGGTGCTTACAGACACCCTTGACGCGCTGCTGGCGCCATACGTGCAGCAGCGAGGAGTACAGGCCCTCCCGCCGCAGCAGGGCGCCCTTGCCTTGCTTGTCGAGCGTCTCGTACTCGGCGAGGATCCTGGCCTTGTACTCCGCGCTGTAGCGGCGCGGGCCGATGGAACGGGGTTCTACCTGCGGATCAGGGGTCCCGTGGTCGTTGGTGCTGGCCACCTGGGGCACTACTCCTTCTCCGCCCTCGACCCAATGAATCAGCCAGTATGCCTGACTCGATCAAGACTGACAGAGAGGGTTGCGTCCGGCGCACCCGCACCCCACCAACCTCACGCAGCGTGACTGACGAGCCCACCCGTCACCACCGCACCCCCACTAAATTCGAAGACCCGATAACCTATTCCTGAAGATTCTTGAGGAGTGGATATGGAGAGTTCGAGCAGCAAGGCGGACCTGTACGAGCAGTTTGCGCGAGTGGGCAAGGCCTTCGGCAGTGGCAAGCGACTGGAGCTGTTGGACCTCCTCGCTCAAGGCGAGCGGACCGTGGAGTCGTTGGCGCGCACAGCCGGCCTCGGTCTGACCACAGCCTCAGCACACCTCCAGTCCCTCAAGCGGGCCGGGATCGTCGCGACGCGACGGGAAGGCACCCGCGTCTACTACCGGATCTCCGGCGAGGATGTGGCGAACCTCTTCCGCTCGATCTGCAGGGTGGCCGAGACGCACATCGCAGAGGCCGAACGGGTGCGCATCGCGTACCTGGGGACGGACGCGGAGCCGATCGACCGCGATGAACTCATGACGCGTGTCAAGGAGGGCAGCGTCATCGTGCTGGACGTGCGCGTGCCCGAGGAGTACATGGCCGGTCACATCCCCGGCGCGCTGAACATCCCCCTGGAAAGCCTGGCCGAGCGGCTCGCTGCGCTTCCCTCCGATCGAGAGATCGTGGCGTATTGCCGGGGCAGCTATTGCGTCCTTGCGCACGACGCGGTCCGCCTGCTCCGGCAACACGGGCGCACAGCGCGCCGGATGGCCGACGGCATGCTCGAATGGCGGCTGGACGGCATGCCCGTGACCACCGAAGCGGCTTGACGGTCGGCCGCTGCCAAGAGCGTCATGTGCCGTGCGGCGGCGCGGCGCCGGGCCGGACTGCGTGTGCTGTCCGGCCCGCTCGGCACGAACTCGCCACGGCCGTAAGCAAGTCCGCCATTCCGGATGGTGCTCAGCTCATGGCTGAGCCCGACCGAGCACACAATCGCCCGGCGCTCCCCCACCGGGCTTGCCGTCAGTAAGCTCGCTCGATTACGGCATCGGCGAAGAAAGCCAGTCGCTCGCGGCTGGGGGACGGGGGGAGAAGCAGAACTGCGTTCTTGGCTTCCTCGGCGTAACTCCGGGCCAGCGCAGTTGCAGCGTCCACCGCGCCGGTTTCGCTGGTGATGGCGATCAGCCGGCGCAATCCCTGCGCTGGGTCGAGCGCGGTGAACAGGGCTTCGGTGAGCTGTTCCCGCTGCTCCGGTGTTGCGGACTCGTAGGCGAGGATGACGGGAAGTGTCAGGCGGCCGTTCTGGACGTCGCTGGTGTCGGGCTTCCCAGTGACCTCGCTTTCGCTGAGGTAGGCCAGTAGGTCGTCATGGATCTGGAAGGCCGTACCGATGCTTTCCCCGTAGCAGCCGAGCGCCTGGATCTGGACGGGGGTGCCGCCGCCGAGTATCGCACCGCTGGCGCACACCCCGCGGAAGAGGGAGGCCGTCTTGAGCCTGGCAACCTGCAGATACGTGCCGACATCGAAACAACGGCTGGCGGTGAACTCGGCCTCGAGCGACTGGCCGCGGCACAGCTCGATTCCCGCTTTCGCGACCGCCTCAAGGGCAGCGACGACGCGCCTGTCGGACACGCCGTTGCGTCTGCATTCGGCGAGCGAGGCGAACAGGTCGAATATGAGCGCGTCACCCGCGACGATGGCCTCGCCGAGGCCGTACTTGCTCTGTACTGACGGCCGACCGCGGCGCACATCGTCCTGGTCGATGATGTCGTCGTGGATCAGGCTGGCGACATGGCCGCATTCTGCTCCGGCCGCGGCCGGAAGCACGGCGGCGGCGTCGCCGCCGACCGCCTGGGCGGAATCCAGCAGCAGCAAGGGACGGAAGAGCTTCCCCGTGGGCACCAGGGAGTAGTAGCAGACTGAATCGAGCGTCCCGGCGCCCGTGGCCCATCGGTTCTCGAGCTCGTCGGCGACCAGGGAAGTGAACGATTCAATCCCGTCGATGAGTAACAGCCCATCGTGAACGGACATGCAAACCTCGCTTCGTTGAAGCCGAGGGGTTGACGCAGAGCCGAGCTCGCCATCCCCCGAAACTCCCGTCATCCACAGAACCATGGAGTTATAGAAACCCGTATGTTACGTGCTGATGCTCCGAGTGCAAGAGGTGTCGCACGCGGTCGCGGCGGATCGCGCGAGACGGCGGCCGGCCCGACGATCTCGGGAGTGAGCTGAGTACTACGCCGGGCCGACGACAGTGATGGCGCCTGGGGCTCCCGTCCCGACCTCGCCGATGAGCGCGGCGGGCAGCCCTTGACCTCGAAGGGTGCCCAGAAGTGCGGCCACGCCTGCCTCCGGGACGGCCATGAGCAGGCCGCCGGATGTCTGGGCATCGAACATGAGCGTCTTGATGGACTCCGGCACGTCGGCATGGACCTCGACCTCGCCCGCCAGCCGAGCCATGTTCGCGCGGGTGCCACCGGAGACGAAGCCCTTGTCGACGAGTTCCGCAGCCCCGGGGAGCAGTGGCACGCTGCCGGCCAGGACGGTTGCCGTGAGACCGCTTGCCTTCAGCATGCGGTGCAGGTGGCCGAGCAGGCTGAAACCCGTCACGTCTGTCGCCGCTCGTACGCCTGCCGTGAGACCGGCCTCGCTCGCACCTGCGTTCAGGAGCGTCATGGAGTCCACCGCGAACTGCACGGTCTCATCGTCGGCGGCGTCGTTCTTCAGTGCCGTCGTGATCACGCCCGTTCCGAGCGCCTTGGTCAGGATGAGCCGGTCCCCGGCGGCGAGCTTGTCGATCGCGAACAGGCGGTCGGGGTGCGCGAGTCCGACCACCGCCATGCCGTACTTGGGGACCGGGTCGTCGATGGTGTGCCCGCCGACCACCGGGCAGTTCGCTTCGGCCGCCACCTCGGCGCCACCGCGCAGGACCTCGCCCAGCAACTCGATCGGCAGGCCCTCGCCTGGCCAGGCGGCGAGATTCACCGCGATGAGGGGCCGGCCACCCATCGCGTAGACATCCGAGAGGGCGTTGGCCGCAGCAACTCGGCCCCAGTTGCGCGCGTCGTCGACGATCGGTGTGAAGAAGTCCGTGGTGAGAACGAGGGCCCGCTCGTCGTCCAGGCGCAGCACGGCCGCATCGTCGCCCTCCATCGCACCGATGAGCAGGTCGCCGGAGGCTGTCGGTAGGCCGGGGCCCAGGCTGGTGAAGAGTGTTTCGAGCTTCGCCATTGGCAGCTTGCACGCGCAGCCCGCGCCGGGCGACATGGACGTGAGCCGAGGGAGACTGCCGACCGCATCGCTCATACCTTCTCCAAACTTCCATAGAATTTTGGTTGGTTCGGGAAGCGTAGCGGCCCCAGTGCAACAGCGGAAGAGTCGAGTGGAGCCCGGTGTTGTCGGCGTGCGTTCAGGTCGTGGAGTCTTGCTGCGTCGCGGGATCGCTGTCGGACACGGCCGCCCCGATGACGCCCAACACCTCGGAGAACACGGCCAGATCGGGCCCCGGCACCTCGGCGAAGACCTGCTCCGCCCACTTCCGGCGCTCGTCGTCCATCGCCAGGACCACAGCTTTCCCCTGCTCGGTCAGGCTGACTACGGAGGCCCGCCTGTCGGTGGGATGCGGCCCGCGGCAAACCCACCCGTCCGCCTCAAGGGCGTCGACGAGTCCGGTCACGTGCCGGGGTGTTACGCGAAGGGCAGCACTGAGTTCACGTTGCATGGCAGGGCCCGCTCGGCGCAATCTCATGAGCAGGCTCGCCTGGATGCGCCTGAATCCGCGCTCCGTGATGCCGGCCTCCATGATCTCGGCCAAGCGGGCTGAGAGCGCCAGCAGGCAGTCGAGGGCGTCGGCGCGATCGACCGCACCCTTGGCCCCACATACATTGTGTAGTGAATTCATCATGTCCTAGGATCCTGTCCTGGTCGCATGCTAGTGCGTTGTCCGTGATGGTGTGCCGGGTTTGGCTGTGCCGATCTCGGTTTCGGAGCAGGCGCTGGTCGATGGCCCCTGTTTCGGGAGGAGTTCTGTCATGGCCAAGCCGGTACGGGCACGTCGGCTCACTGATGAGGAAGGCCGGAGGCTGCTGCGGATCGTGCGGCGGGGCCGGCACAACACAGTCAAGGTGCGGCACGCGATGATGGTCCTGGCATCGGCCTCGGGGAACACGAACGAGGCCATCGCGCGCCTGGTCGCCGCGGATCCCGACACCGTCCGCGACGTCATTCACGCCTTCAACGAGCGGGGTCTGGAGTGCTTGGATCCGCGCTGGGCGGGCGGGGCGCCGCGGCGGATCACCGCCGGCGTACATCGTCCAGGTGGCCACCGCCCGACCGAAGACGCTGGGCCGGCCGTTCACCCACTGGAGCCCGCGCAAGCTGGCCGACTACCTCTGCCACCCGCCCGCGGGGGCCCGCCGGGTGCCGCGTTCCCTACGTCGACCGGCAGTCGGCATGCTACAGTCCTCCAATCTTCTCAGGAATAGTGCCAATTCGACTTCCGCAGTGACTGTGCGCCCGTGGAGGAAACGATGAGCAGCACGGCAGAGCAGATGACCTTCCCCAGGCCGCTCGGCCCCGATGGGCTCCCTGACCCGCTGCTTCTGGAAGTCGTGCGCGAGCGTCCGGTGCTGCGCGTAATAGGGCCTGGAGGCGGCGCGGCCTGGCTCGTCGCGGGTGAGAAGGAAGTGCGCGAGGTACTCAACGAGCCCTTACGCTTCACGAGCCGGCCTGACCCCACCGTGGATGACAAACGGGCAAGGGACGGCGTGCCGATGGTCGGCATGGATCCTCCAGAGCACACCCGTATCCGGCGTCTCGCCTCAAAGGTGTTCACGGCCCGGCGAATCCAGGCCATGGTGCCGGACATCAAGGAACTGGTCGGCTCGCTGATGGACGACATGGAAGCGGCGGAGCAGCCGGCCGACCTCGTCTCCACATTGGCGTTACCGCTCCCAATGAACGTCATCTTCCGCGTGCTTGGCGGCATACCCGACGAGGACCGCGATGACCTGCGCCGCTGGTCCCAGGTGTTCATCTCGCTCGGGAGCAGCACCGCCGAAGAGATCGAGACGGCAATGGTGGAGTTCCAGGAGCGGCTCAGGCGCCTGGTCGTAGACCGGCGCCAGAACCTCGGGGACGACCTCCTCTCGGATTTGATCCGGGCCCGCGACGGCCGCGACGCCCTCAGCGAGGAGGAGCTGATCGCCACCACCGGCCTCATCATCGTGGCCGGCCACGAGACCACGGCCAAGACGCTCACGCGCGGCGTCATGGTCCTCACCAAGTCGGACCTTTGGTCGCGCATCGCCGCGGGCGCCCTTCCGGTTGGCCAGGTGGTCGAAGAGACCCTGCGCCACCAGCCGCCCATCGATACGTGCATATGGCGTACGGCCAAGAATGACACCGAGCTCGCCGGGGAGCACATCAAGGCCGGGGAGCAGGTGCTCGTCAGCCTCAACCTGGCCAACCTGGATCCGACGGCCAGGCAGAATCCGCTCGAGTTCGTCCCGACGCGCCGGGACGCGGGGCACATGACGTTCGGTCACGGCCCGCACTTCTGCCTGGGTGCGGCGCTCGCCCGCGCGGAGCTGGCGGTGGCACTCCAGGGCCTGTCCGAGCGGTTCCTCCGGCTGCAGGTGGCGGTTCCGCATGCCGAGCTCGAGTGGACTGCCGGTTCCATGCTCAATGCGCCTGTCGCCCTGCCGGTCACATGGTGAGCGATGGCCGGGCGGACCGCCCCGCGCCCGCAAAGACGGCGGACGTGGACGCGGAGCGGTTCCAGGTGGTCGAAGAGACCCTGCGCCACCAGCCGCCC
>NZ_JBOHCV010000311.1:0-6737 GCF_050698815.1 Streptomyces sp. | reverse complement strand
GCACCCGCCCGTCGGGTCCCGGGCGCAGTTGCGTGTGCGCCTCCACCGGGCCGGCCGCGACCGCGACCGGCGCCCGCTCGTCGCCGTCCGCCCCGCTCTCCGTACCGCCGGGCAGCACGCTGACGCGGGAGACCTGGCGGTCCACGCGCCACAGCGCGCTGCCGTCCTCCTGGCTGAGCCTGGTCAGTCCCGGCGTCGCGTCCAGCACCCGGCTCATCTGCCGTGGCGCCCCGTCCCGTACGAGCACGTAGCGCACCGCGTAGCCGCCGAGCTGACTGGTCTGGTCGGCTCCGGAACCCGCGACGAGGTGGGCGACCACCCGGCCGAGCCGGGTGTCGTCGCCTCCCGTGGCCGCCAGGTCGCCGTCGCCCAGCCTCGCCCCGGAACCGCGCACCAGCGAATAGGAGACGTCCGAGGGCACCCGGGAAGCGCCGTCGGCGCTTCCGGACAGCACCAAAGTGCGCGCTTGGTCGCGGGTCTTGCTCTCCTCCGCGACGAACGCGGGCACCTGCACGGGATCGCGCCGCGACAGCGGGTCGTCCGCACCGCCCGCCATCCAGCCCACGGCGGCGACGAGCGGAGCGGCGACCGCGGCGGCGGCGACGAGTGCCGCGGCGGGCTGTTTCCAGCCGAAGCTCTGTTCGGCGACCCGTTCCTTCGCTCCCTCCGCGCCCATGGCGGCGGCGCACATCAGCGCGAGGCCGTAGACGAGGGTGGCGGGCCCGGCCCAGGCCGACGCGTTGGCGAGTGCCGCGAACAGCAGCCCGGTCAGCGCCACGACCCAGGCCGCGCGGATGGCCAACTGCCGCTCCCCGCGCAGCAGTGCGGCGAGAGCCGCCAGTACGACACCGGTCAGCAGCAGCCCGCCCGTGGCGCCCGGACCGCCCGGCGTCAGGGTCAGCAGGTCGAGCGCGGAGGCCGCGCCCGCTCCGTACGGCAGCCCGGCTTCACGGAAGAAGCCCGCGGGGCTCGTCAGCAACGACAGCGACCAGGGAGCCAGCAGCACCATCGGCGTCACCAGGGCGACGATGCTCCGGGCGGCCGTCCCCCCCTGCGTGTCGTCCGGGGCGCCGGACGCCGGCCCGACGTGTCCCCGCCAGCGCAGGACGAGCAGCACGACGGCCAGCGTCAGTGCGATCAGCCACACGACGGGCGTGAAGGCGGTCGTCAGGGTCAGCAGCAGTCCGTACGCCCACGCGGCGCGCCAACTCCGTTTGCCCCGCAGTCCGCTCACCGCGACCGCTACACGCGCCAGCAGCGGCAGCGTGATCGCCAGTACCGCGGTGCCGATCCGACCGCCCGCCAGTGCGCCCGTCGCCGCGGGCAGGAAGGCGTAGGCGACGCTCACCCAGGCACGCAGCAACCGGGACTCGACCAGCGGGCGGGAGGTGAAGTACACGGTGAGCCCGGCCAGCGGCACGGAGCACACCAGCAGCAGCGTGAGCGCGAAGCCCGTACTGCCGAAGCAGACCGTGGCGACCAGGGCGACGATCGCCAGGTACGGCGGCGCGTTCTGGGTGCCGCCGATGCCGACCGGGTGCCAGCCGTCGAGGTAGCGGCCCCAGAGGTCGGACACGTCGGCGGGCGCGGGCAGCAGCGCTCCGCCCGCGAGCGCCCCGCTGCCCAGCAGCGCACGGCAGGCGATCAGGGAGACCACGAGCAGGACCGCGAAGAGCACCGGTCCCGGCTTGCCGGCGACCTGCTTCAGCCGCGCGAACTGTTCGACCTCCAGGAAGTCCGCGTCGTCGTCGCCGGGTCCGGTCTCCGCGGCACCGTGCCGTCCGGCCGAGGACAGCTCGGGCTCCGACCGGCCACCGAAGTTGCTGGCGATCTGCTCGGCGGTGACCCGCAGGGTCGCACCGCGCGGCGGGAAGAGATCCCGCAGGTCGCTGTAGGGGACGACCGGCTTGCCGCGCCTGTGCCGCGCGGCCAGAATCCGCCCGGGCCGCAGGAGCGTCCCGGTCAGACCGGTCACCTCGTCCAGGGCCTGGCCGGGCACTTTCCCCACGAGGTAGGCGAGCGTCCGCAGCAGGGTGCCCACCACCAGGCGCAGCATCACCCAGGGAAGCTTCGAGGCGGGCACGTTGGCGAGCAGGGTGTAGACGGCGCCCGCCTTGTCGACGCGGTGCGGGCTGGCGCCGCCCCGGGCGGCGCGGCCCACGCAGTCCACGGGCCGGCGTTCGCGCGAGGCGGCCTCCGCGTGCCGCAGCACCGCGTCCGGCACGATCAGCACACGGTGCCCCGCCGCATGCGCGCGCCAGCACAGGTCGACGTCGTCCCGCATCAGCGGGAGCCGGCGGTCGAAGCCGCCCAGCTGCTCGAAGACGTCCCGCCGGATGAGCATGCCGGCGGTGGACACGGACAGCACCGGCCGTACCTGATCGTGCTGGCCCTGGTCGTGCTCGCGCCGCTCCACCCCGGTCCAGCGGCGACCGCTGTTGGCGATCGAGACGCCGGTCTCCAGCAGTTGCCTGCCGTCGTACCAGCTGCGCAGTTTGGGTCCCACGATGGTGGCCGACGGATCGGCGTCGACGATCCGCAACAGCCGTGCAAGCGCGTCCGGTTCCGGCGCGCAGTCGTCGTGCAGCAGCCACAGCCACTGCACCGGTTCACCGTGCGGCAGTTCCGGCATGTCGTAGGCATCGTCACGCCAGCTGCGGGTGACCGGGTCCCAGCCGCTGGGCCGCTTCAGATACGGGAGGTCGTCCGGGGTGGGGACCCGCGCGGTACGGGCGGCCTCGTCGACAGCGGTGCCGAATCCCGTACGCCGGGCCATGTGCAGGACCCGGTCGGGGCCCAGCGTCTCGGCGAGCAGCCGGGCGGAATCGTCGGCGCTGCCGGTGTCGGCGGCGATGACGTCCTGCACCGGGCGCTCCTGGGCGAGGAGGCCCGAGAGCGCCTCGGGCAACCACCTCGCGCCGTCGTGGGAGACGAGCACGGCGGTGACGACGTGCCGGGGGAAGTCAGGTGTGGCCGCCTCGTACTGGGCCGCCGTTCGGCTGTGCACGGACATCGGGGTGCGGGCCCCTCCCGGGGGTACGGGGAGTGACCCCCGAGGACGCTGCGACGGACTGCGTGGGCACACTCGCCCCGCAGAGGGGGTCGCGCACCGTGGACGGGCCACACACTAACGGCTCAGTGCGCGGGGCCCGTCAGGTCCGTACAACCAGCGGCGTCCTGTCCCGGGTCCGCCACCCGGCAGTCGCTCAGACCGCGGCCTTCTTCAGGCGTCGCCGCTCACGCTCCGACAGGCCGCCCCAGATACCGAAACGCTCGTCGTTCGCGAGGGCGTATTCAAGACATTCGGAACGAACCTCGCAGGCGAGGCAGACCTTCTTCGCCTCTCGGGTGGAACCGCCCTTCTCGGGGAAGAACGACTCGGGGTCGGTCTGGGCGCACAGCGCGCGTTCCTGCCAGCCAAGCTCCTCGTCCGCCTCTTCGACCAGCACTTCCTGGAACAGCTCGGCCATATGTGCGCCCCTCGTCCGTCTTTGCGTCCCCGTGATGCCGTCGTGATCGATCCCGACTGAACGACACTGTGAAATTACAAGTGTGCCGATCCGCACCAGTCAAGCCGAGATCTGCTATTGAGCCCGTTATTCACTCTGCGGAACCAAGGGCGATCGCACGTGTTGATAGCGGTAAGCACCACGCCCGGCACCCTCGGTGATCATCCTTCGCGCCTTCCCGGAAGAAGCCGCACACACCACCCGGCACTTTTTCCGCCACCCACCGGACAACCTGGATCACGATCCGGTCACAGATGCGCAACGGGGTTTGCGTGCACGGGTGTTGCGCCATTTGTCCGCAGGGACGGCAGCACAAACCTTTCAGGGAGCACCGCAACCGTATGAGGTGAATCATTGACCCCAAACGCGACATCAGGTTGACAGTGGTACGGGTGACTGGGTCTCCTTGACCACATGCCAGTGATTTCCGAGTCCCGTTCGGCCGCCCCCGGCCGGCTCCTCAGCGCTGCCCGCGCTGACACGGCTGCTCGTATCGACCTCGGTCACTGCTGCTGTCGCTGTCGCTGCTGTTGAGGCACACCCAACAGGCCGACCCCGCCCGGACCACCTCGCTCCGGGTCCCCTCCAGCGCGAAAGCACCCACTGACGTGAACAGCGACGTCGAGATCGCGGGCGACCCGCTCGCTCTCCCCCACCTCATGCCGCCCGTCCCCGCACACCCCGCCACCGTCGCGGGCTTCGCGGGGCTCGCCCGCACGATCGCCGCCGACCGCCCCGGCTGGGCACCGCTCGTGCGCTACGACCCGACCACCCGCTGGTACCACCGGCTGCGTACCGGACCCGGATACGAGGTGTGGCTGCTCAGCTGGCTGCCGGGCCAGGGCAGCGGGCACCACGACCACGGACCCTCCTCCGGCGTGCTCACCGTCCTGGACGGCGAACTGACCGAGCACACCGGCGGTGCCCACCGCCGGCTGGTCCCGGGCGCGCAGCGGGCTTTCGCGCCCGGGTATGCGCACGAAGTCGTCAACAACGGCCTGGCGCCTGCCGTCAGCCTGCACGTCTACTTCCCCGGGCTGACCGAGATGCCGATGTCCTCCACAGCTCCGCGTGGGCGGTACCCCCTCCCCCACAGCTCCGCGTGGGCGGGACCCCCACACAGCTCCGCAGGGCCCGCCGCCACCTGCGCCGCAGTCGGCACGGCCGGCGGCTGACACACTGTCCGCATGCAGCGGATCGTGGTTCTGGCCGGGGGCATCGGTGGTGCCCGCTTCCTGCGCGGGCTGAAGTCGGCCGCGCCCGACGCGGAAGTCACCGTCATCGGCAACACCGGTGACGACATTCACCTCTTCGGGCTGAAGGTCTGCCCCGACCTCGACACCGTGATGTACACCCTGGGCGGCGGCATCCACGAGGAGCAGGGCTGGGGACGGGCCGGCGAGTCCTTCGCGGTGAAGGAGGAGCTGGCGGCGTACGGCGTGGGGCCCGAGTGGTTCGGGCTGGGCGACCGCGACTTCGCCACCCATATCGTCCGTACGCAGATGATGGGCGCCGGCTACTCGCTCAGCGCCGTCACCGAAGCCCTGTGCGCACGCTGGCAGCCCGGAGTGCGGCTGCTGCCCATGACGGACGACCGGGTCGAGACCCATGTGCTGATCGACACGGCCGACCTCGAGGGCGCCGCACCGGGCAACGACGGCGAGAGCCGCAAGGCGGTGCACTTCCAGGAGTACTGGGTGCGGCTGCGCGCCTCCGTGGACGCGCACGCGGTGGTACCCGTGGGCGCCGACGCCGCCAAGCCCGCGCCCGGCGTGCTGGAGGCGATCGCGGAGGCCGACGTCATCCTCTTCCCGCCCTCCAACCCCGTGGTGAGCGTGGGCACGATCCTGGCCGTACCGGGGATCAGGGAGGCCATCGCCGACGCCGGCGTCCCGGTGGTCGGGCTCTCACCGATCGTCGGGGACGCACCCGTGCACGGCATGGCGGACAAGGTCCTCTCGGCGGTGGGCGTCGAGTCCACGGCCGCCGCGGTCGCCCGGCACTACGGCTCCGGGCTGCTGGACGGCTGGCTGGTCGACTCGGTGGACGCCGGTTCGGCCCAGGCTGTGGAGGACGCAGGAATCCGCTGCCGCGCCGTGCCGCTGATGATGACCGACACGGAGACCACAGCCACGATGGCGCGCGAAGCGCTCGCCCTGGCCGAGGAGGTACGGGCGTGACGACGGGAAGCACGGGCATGCCCGGCGTGAACGGCGTGAACGGCCGGGCGCGGCCCTCGTATCAGGTGTGGGCGCTGCCCGGCATCCCCGAGGTGCGGACGGGTGACGACCTGGCCAAGCTCATCGTGGACGCCGCGACCGGGAACGGAGCGGAGACGTCCTCCCCACTCGCCGACGGTGACGTGCTGATCGTCACCTCGAAGATCGTGAGCAAGGCCGAGGGGCGGGTCGTACAGGCCGACGACCGCGCGGCGGCGATCGACGCGGAGACGGTGCGGGTGGTCGCGCGGCGCGGGCCCGCACGGATCGTGGAGAGCCGGCACGGCTTCGTGATGGCGGCGGCGGGAGTGGACTCCTCGAACACCCCCAAGGGGACCGTGCTGTTGCTCCCCGAGGACCCGGACGCCTCGGCCCGGCGGGTGCGTGAGGGCGTACGGGACGCGCTCGGCGTCGACGTCGGGGTGGTCGTCACGGACACCTTCGGACGGCCCTGGCGCGAAGGCCAGACGGATGTCGCGATCGGGGCTTCGGGTGTGCGGATGCTGGAGGATCTGCGGGGCGGCGTCGACACGTTCGGCAACCCGCTCGAGGTGACCGTCACCGCCGTGGGAGACGAACTCGCGGCGGCCGGCGAGCTGGTCAAGGGCAAGGCGGACGGGCTGCCGGTCGCCGTGCTGCGCGGGCTGCCGCACCATGTGCTGGAGCGCCCGGGGACGGCCGCCTCCGCGCGGGCACTGGTGCGGGATGCCGCGCAGGACATGTTCCGGCTCGGCACCTCGGAGGCGGTACGGGAGGCGGTCACCCTGCGCCGCACCGTGCGCGAGTTCACCGAAGAGCCCGTGGACGGCGGGTCGGTCCGCCGCGCCGTCGGGGCGGCTGTGACGGCGCCCGCCCCGCACCACACGACGCCCTGGCGCTTCGTACTGCTGGAGTCGGCGGAGTCGCGGCTTCGGCTGCTCGACGCGATGCGCGAACAGTGGATCGCGGACCTGCGCGCGGACGGCAAGAGCGAGCAGAGCATCGCCAAGCGGATCCGGCGCGGCGACGT
>NZ_JBOHCV010000310.1:0-17759 GCF_050698815.1 Streptomyces sp. | reverse complement strand
CTGGTCAGGCGAGCCCGCGCCGCGCCACCGCGGGCGGGCGGTGGCCGGCGATGGCCGCCACCATCTCGAGCACCTGCCGGGTTTCGGCCACTTCGTGCACGCGGTAGACCTGGGCACCGAGCCATGCCGAGACCGCCGTGGTGGCGAGGGTTCCGGTCAGCCGCTCCTTGACCGGTTTGTCCAGGGTCTCGCCGACGAAGTCCTTGTTGGACAGTGAGACGAGAACCGGCCAGCCCGTACGGGTCAGCTCGCCCAGCCCGCGAGTGGCTTCCAGCGAGTGGCGGGTGCTCTTGCCGAAGTCGTGCCCGGGATCGATGAGGATGGCGTCGCGTCGCACCCCGAGGCCGGCGGCACGCTCGGCGAGGCCCAGCGTCACGCGGAGGATGTCGGCGAGCACGCCGCCCTCGCCCTCGTAGCTCACCCGGTGCGGGCGGGTGCGTGGCTCGGCGCCGCCGGCGTGCGTGCACACCAGGCCGGCGCCGTGCCGGGCCGCGACCTGGGCGAGCAGGGGGTCGACCCCGCCCCAGGCGTCGTTGATCAGATCCGCCCCCGCGGCGCAGACCGCCTCCCCGACCTCATGCCGCCAGGTGTCGACGCTGATCACGACATCCGGATACCGGCGCCGCACCTCCGCGACGAAGCCCACCGTGCGGCGCGCTTCCTCCGCAGCGGTCACCTCCGCGCCGGGACCGGCCTTCACGCCGCCGATGTCGATGACGGCGGCGCCCTCCGAGACCGCCTGCTCGACCCGCTCCAGGGCGGGCTCGTCGCCGAAGGTGGCGCCGCGGTCGTAGAAGGAGTCGGGTGTCCGGTTCACGATGGCCATGATCACGGGCTCGTGCGGGCCGAACTCACGTTTCCCCAGGCGCAGCATCCGCCATCCTCTCGCTCACGGGGGTTCCACGCCGGCCCCTCCCAGCCGCCGACCCTAACCTCCCCGGGCGACGGGACCGCCGGGGTGTCAGCGGGGCGTGGCAGGATCGGGGACCACAAACAGCCGTAGTCATCCGGACGGACGTCGGGGAGTTGGCCGTGTTCTGGTTCCTGCTGATCTCGCTGGCCGTGGTCGTCGCCGCGGTCACGCTCGCCGTGGTGGGCAGCGGCGGTGACGGATCCGGCGGTGCCGCCACGGGCGGACTCGCCGACGCCTCGCCCGACCTGCTCGACGAGCCGCTGCCGTCCGACCGTCCGGTGAGCCGACGCGACGTGGACGGCCTTCGGCTGCCGGTGACCGCCCGCGGTTACCGGATGCAGCAGGTCGACGACATCCTGGACCGGCTCGGCGCGGAGCTGGCCGAGCGGGACGCCCGTATCGCCGAGTTGGAGTCCGCGCTGGCGGGCGCCCAGGCGGCGGCGATGGGGCGCGCCGACGCCTATGGCGGACACCGGGAGTACGGCGGTCACGCGGGTGCCGGAGGTGCGGTGGAGCGACCCGATGAGCGCTGAGGAGACCGAGGAGACCGAGGACGGCGCCCGGGCGGGCGCGGACGGGCGGCTGCGGTGCCCGTGGGGACTGTCCACCGAGGACTACGCGGCCTACCACGACACCGAGTGGGGCCGCGCCGTGCACGGGGACGACGCCCTCTACGAGCGGCTTTCCCTGGAGGCCTTCCAGTCCGGCCTGTCCTGGCTGACGATCCTGCGCCGCCGCGAAGGCTTCCGCGCGGCCTTCGCGGGCTTCCGCATCGCGGACGTGGCGGCTTTCACGGCGGCGGACGAGGCCCGGCTGCTCGCCGATCCCGGCATCATCCGGAACCGCGCGAAGATCCAGGCGGCCGTCGCCAACGCGAAGGTCGCGGCGGCGCTCGGTGCGGGCGAGCTGGATGCCCTGATCTGGTCGTTCGCACCGGACCCCGAGGGGCGCCCGGTGCCCCGCAGGAGCGCCGACATCCCCGCCGTCACAGCCGAGTCCACGGCGTTGTCCAAGGAGCTGAAGAAGCGCGGCTTCCGCTTCGTCGGCCCGACGACGGCATACGCGCTGATGCAGGCGTGCGGTCTGGTCAACGATCACCTGGCCGACTGCTGGGCCAGGGACCTGATGCCGGTCAGCGTCCGGTGAAGCGGGGCTTCTCCTTCTTCACGAACGCCTCCACCGCGGCCCTGTGATCCTGCGACGCGCCCGCGCGCAGCTGGAGTTCGGCCTCCTTCTCCAGCGTCTCGGCCAGTGAGTGATCCGCTCCGTAGGCCAGTGACTCCTTGATCGCGGCATACGCGGCCGTCGGGCCCTGTGCGAGCTGGCGTGCCATCGTCGCGGCCGTCTCCGGCAGCTCA
The DNA here is from genome assembly GCF_050698815.1 of Streptomyces sp. Lineage (GTDB taxonomy): Bacteria > Actinomycetota > Actinomycetes > Streptomycetales > Streptomycetaceae > Streptomyces. The sequence goes on along the minus strand of NZ_JBOHCV010000310.1, from coordinate 15,488 downwards.
TCGGCCGGCACCACCTTGTGTGCCAGGCCCAGCTCCAGCGCCTCCGCGGCCCGCACGCTGCGCGGGAACAGCAGCAGGTCCGCCGCGCGGCCCGGACCCACCAGCCGCGGCAGCGTCCAGGAGATCCCGGAGTCGGCGGTGAGCGCGATCCCGGCGAAGGCGGTGTTGAACGCGGCCGAGTCCGCGAGCAGGCGGTAGTCCGCGGCGAAGGCGAAGCCCGCACCCGCGCCCGCGGCGACGCCGTTCACCGCGGCGACGACCGGCTTGGGCATCTCCGCGATGGCGAGCGTGATCGGGTTGTAGTGCTCCTCGACGGTGTGCAGAGCGCTGCCGCCCTGCTCCTGGAGCGAGCCGATGTGTTCCTTGAGGTCCTGGCCGACGCAGAAGGCGCGCCCGCTGCCGGTCAGCAGCACCGCGCGTACGGCCTCGTCGGCCGCCGCCGCGCGGAGGGCGTCGCGGAGCGCGGACTTCAGTTCGTCGTTGAGCGCGTTCATCGCGTCGGGGCGGTTGAGGGTGACCGTCGCCAGTCCCTCGGTCACTTCATAGAGCACGGTGTCGGACATGGGGCCAGCATGTCCCAGATCATCGGAGGCCGACAGAGCACCCCCGGCGGTGCTCGGCGGGGCGCCGCGTGGGCTCGGTATGTGAGCTGCGTCAACCGCGAAAGCCGGCCGCGCGGGCTCCGGAAACCGCTGAGTGGCGGCGCAGTATCGCAGGCTCGTCAACGGAATGGGTGGTTTTGTGCGAGAGAGAGGCACAAGTGATGTGACCTCTTGTTGGTCATCGGGTCCTGCCATGCGGGATAATGGCTGGGAAGCAATGTGTTCGATGCCGGTGACACGCTCGTTGTCGGCTGCGATCAGCTGGTTTCAGGAAGGGGAACGAGCATGGCGGCCATGAAGCCGCGGACGGGTGATGGCCCGCTCGAGGTGACCAAGGAGGGGCGGGGCATCGTCATGCGCGTGCCGCTCGAAGGCGGTGGGCGACTCGTCGTCGAGCTGACCCCGGATGAGGCGACTGCGCTTGGTGAGGAGCTGAAGAAGGTCTGCGGCTGAGCGCCCGCGCAGCCGAGAGCTGACGGCCGCACAGCAGACCGACCGACGCCTTCCGTGGGCCTTTGACTGCCCCGGAGCACACCCCGTGCTCCGGGGCAGTCGCGTCGCCCGGTCCGGGACGGAGCTCACATGCCGCGTCTACGGCCCTACGGCTTCGCGAATCCCGGCTTCACCGCTTCACCGCTTCACCGCGCACAGCAGCCCGTCGCCCACGGGCAGCAGCGAGGGAACCAGCAGGGGGCTCTCACGTACCGTGCGCAGCAGTTCGCGCAGCTTGAGGACTTCGGCGGACCGGGCCGCGGAGTCGACCGTACGGCCTTCCGAGAAGACCCCCTCGAAGCAGACGAGTCCCCCGCGCCGCAGCAGACGCAACGATTCGCCGAGGTAATCCAGGTACTCCGCCCGGTCGCCGTCGCAGAAGACGAGGTCGTAGCCGCCGTCCGCCAGCCGCGGCAGCACCTCCAGCGCGGAGCCGGGGATGAAGCGCGCGCGGTTTCCGGCGAACCCGGCCGCGCGGAAGGCCTGCCGGGCGAACTGCTGCTGTTCGGGCTCGATGTCCACCGTTGTCAGCACGCCGTCGGGGCGCATCCCGGCCAGCAGGTGAATGCCCGACACGCCGGTGCCGGTACCGATCTCGGCCACCGCTTTGGCGTCCACGGCGGCGGCCAGCAGGCGCAGGGCGGCACCGGTGCTGGGGGACACCGCGCGCACCGCCACGTGCCGCGCCCGCTCACGGGCCCAGCGCAGCGCCGCGTTCCCGGCGTCGTCGACGAGGTCGGCGCCGTACGCATCGGCGAACGCCCAGCTCGTCTGCGGGTTGCCGGTAATGGCCCTCTCCTGTCCCCGTCCTCCACGCACCGAGACTGTATCCGCTGCCCCGGGAACACGCTGATGGGACCGGGCGTTGGAAGGAGTGGAGGCGCAACGCGGTAAAGGCTGCGCGGGGGAGCGCGGTGGACGGCGTGGAGTCGAGGGAACCGATGCGGCAGCCCGAGTGGCAGGACCGGGTGCGGGACGGAGAGCCGGTGAAAAGTGCTTATCCGGAGCTAACGGGCGAGGTGGCTATGGTAGGGGCTCCACTGGACACCACCAGAGCCGACAGGGGAGGTGCGGCGGTCCGGGATCGCGGGATGCTCAGGCGTTTCCGCAGGTCGGCGGACGAGCCGAAATCCGTGAGCAATGCAGCTGACCAGGTCCACACCGCCGATTCCGCGACCACGGCGACTTTCGACACCGATGCGGAGACCCAGGCCTGGACCCCTCCCACCTGGGAGGAGATCGTCAGCACGCACAGTGCGCGCGTCTACCGCCTCGCATACCGGCTCACCGGCAACCAGCACGACGCGGAGGACCTCACCCAGGAGGTCTTCGTCCGCGTCTTCCGCTCCCTGTCCACCTATACGCCGGGCACCTTCGAGGGCTGGCTGCACCGCATCACCACGAACCTCTTCCTGGACACGGTCCGGCGCAAGCAGCGCATCCGGTTCGACGCGCTCGCCGACGACGCGGCGGAGCGGCTGCCGAGCCGTGAGCCCACTCCGCAGCAGTACTTCAACGACACCCACTTCGACGCGGATGTGCAACAGGCGCTGGACACCCTCGCGCCGGAGTTCCGTGCGGCCGTCGTGCTCTGTGACATCGAAGGACTGTCGTACGAGGAGATCGCCGCCACGCTCGGCGTGAAGCTGGGCACCGTGCGCAGCCGGATCCACCGAGGACGCTCGCACCTGCGCAAGGCGCTGCAGCACCGCTCTCCCGAGGCACGGGCCGAGCAGCAGCGCGCGCTGAGCGCGGCGGCCCCGGGCGTCGGGAGCGGGGAGGTCGGTGCCGAGTGAGTGGCGCCGGTATGGGACGCCGATCGCCGCAGCCGGGTAGCGGCCTCACACCGGTCGAGCAGCATCTCGGTGACCGCCTCGCGGCCTTGATCGACGGGGAGCTCGGCCATGACGCACGCGAGCGCGTTCTGTCGCACCTGGCGACCTGCCGGGGCTGCAAGACGGAGGCGGACGCGCAGCGCCGGCTGAAGAGCGTCTTCGCGGACACCGCTCCACCGCCCCCCTCGGACGGTCTGCTGGCGCGGCTGCAGGGACTGCCCGCCGGAAGTGCGGAAGCGCCGCCCGGCGCGAAGGGGTCCGACGATGACGGCGCCCCGGGCGGCGGCTCGCGTGGCGGGCACTCCCGCGCGATGTCGGTCGTCTCCGCTGTTTCGGCCCTGTCGGCTGTTTCGGCCCCTTCGTCCAAGGGGTCCGGCGGTTCCATCTGGGTCCTCGACCAGCTGCCCGGCGGAGGTGGCGGCGGCGCGCTGTCCCCGAGCCGCGGCTTCCGTATACACGAGGAGCTGGAGCGGCTGTCCTCGCGTGGCCGCCGCTTCGCCTTCGCGGCGGCGGGAGCCGTCTCGCTGGCCGCCTTCGCCCTCGGTGGTGCGCTGGGTACCGGCTCGGCCAGCAGCGGGCCCACGGTCGCGAAGGGGGACACCGGTACCTCCGCGAGCGCGGTCCGTACGGCCTCGACCTCCGCGAGTTCCGACCGCGACCGTCGGCGGCGCGGCACCAACGGCAACAGTGAGGCCGGTGCGGTCAGCGCGAACACGGTGGCCGGCGCCACTTCGGGCGCGTCGGTGATGTCGGACCGCGCCGCCCTGCTCCGGTACGGCGCCCCCTGGGCCGTGCCGTCCGCGACCCCTGCCGCACCGGGCCGGCCCGGGACGGTCCTCCCGCTGACGCCGGACTCCCTCTTCGCTCCACCGCTGATCCGGTCCGCGCTGTCACCGGTCCCCTACGCCGCCTATCAGGCCGACGCGGCAGAAGTGCCGTACGTGAACGCGGTCCCGGGCCGTACGCCGGTGCGGAGCGCGCCCGCGCCCTCGCCGGTCATCACGGCCGCGCCGCCGCCGCGTTGACCCCCGGGTGACCTCCCCCCGTCGACGAGGTACGCGGCCGGGAGCGGATGACGAGGTGGGCTCCCACCGTGCCCGCCACTCCGGGTACCGTGACAACGGGCCGTACCGGCCCGAAGGCCTGAGGGATGAGGGAGCTGCAAGGTGTTCTTCGACATAGGACCCCTAGAGCTGGTCGCGCTCGTCATCCTCGCCGTCCTCATCTTCGGGCCGGAGAAGCTTCCCAAGGTGATCCAGGACGTGTCGGGCTTCATCCGTAAGGTGCGGCAGTTCTCGGACAACGCCAAGGAAGACATCCGCTCCGAGCTGGGACCGGAATTCAAGGACTTCGAATTCGAGGACCTGAACCCGAAGAACTTCGCCCGCAAGCACCTTCTCGACGGTGACGACCTCGGCTTGGACGACATCCGCAACGGCTTCGACATGCGCAAGGACATGGCGGAGGTCACCGACGCCGTGAACGGCACCGAGAGCGCCGGTGGCGCGCGGGGCACGGGCGGTGCCGGCGGCAGCCGTACCAGCCTCCGCAAGGAGGAGCCGGCCGGCCTCGCGACGGCCGACCCGCTCAGCAAGGACCGCCCGGCCGGGGGGTCCCCGAAGGACGAGCCGCCCCCCTTCGACGCCGACGCCACCTGACCCGCCCGCCGGTAGGCGCCTCATCTGCCTCATCAGGATCACCTGAGAGGCGCATCTCACCTCCACGACGCCGGGCCGATGTTCGGTCATGCCCGACACGGCGGACCCGGGTGGCTATCCTCCCTGTGTCGGGGGTCGCCGTCCGAGGGGGGCAGGCAGCCCGTACTACAGGGCAATGAGGAGGCGTCGCGCAGATGGAGACGACAAGTCGGGTGGCCGGGGAACCCGGGCCCGCCGCACCGGAGGATCCCGGTGCTGAGCGGGCTGTGGACGGATTTCTGACGGCTTCCTTTCCGTGGTACGGCCTCGATGAGGCGTTCACCGGTCCGCGCTGGCTGATGCGGGTCGGAGCAGCCGCCGACGGCACGGTGGAGCATGGCTCCACGGGGCACGGAGAGCCGCCGTCGCTCAAGGTGGAGGCCAATCCGGACAACCAGCGCTTCGCCGTCACGGTCACGGTCGCCAGCCGGCCCGTGCGGCGCAGTGCGGACGGCACGGGCGTGCTGGAGGCGACCTCCGTCTCGACGGCCGCCTGGCTGGCCGGTTCCGGGCTGCTGTCGTGCACCTGGCCGCAGGAGATGGAGCGAGGGCTTCGGCAGGACTGGCTCGACCAGCAGACCGTGGTCGCGTGGGAGCTCGCGGACGATCTGGGCGGTACGGGCTGGTCCGCGCTGTCCCTGCCGGTGGACGGCGTGCCGACCGACTTCCACTACCGGGAGTCCGAATACGGCTGGGTGCTGGCGGGCTCCGCACGGGAAGGCGTGCACATCGGCGCGTACGGGCGCGGCATGAGCGCCTACGGGCTGGGCTTCTCGGTGGTCAAGGACATCGAGAGCTACGAGCACGACGAGCGCGACGAGCACTGAGCCGGTCGCGCAGTACGTCGGACGGTACGTCGCACCGTAAGGGGCGCCCTCCAGGGAGGGCGCCCCTTACGCGCGTACGGTCCGGCTGTCAGTCCGTCAGAACTTATTGCTCGGGGTGAGCCCCAGCGACATCCCCGACAGGCCCCGCTGCCGGGCGCTCAGCTTGCCCGCGATCGCGCGGAGCGCGCTGCCCGCGGGCGAGTCCGGGTCGCTCAGTACCACCGGCTTGCCCTCGTCGCCGCCCTCGCGCACCTTGAGGTCGATCGGAATGCCACCCAGCACCGGCACCTCGGCGCCGGTGGTCCTCGTCAGCCCCTCGGCGACGCGCTGCCCGCCGCCCGTACCGAAGACGTCGATCATCTCGTCGCAGTGCGGGCAGGGCATCCCCGACATGTTCTCGATGACGCCGACGATCTTCTGGTGCGTCTGCACGGCGATCGAGCCCGCACGCTCGGCGACCTCGGCGGCGGCCTGCTGCGGCGTCGTCACGACCAGGATCTCGGCGTTGGGCACCAGTTGGGCGACCGAGATCGCGATGTCGCCGGTGCCGGGCGGGAGGTCGAGCAGCAGCACGTCCAGGTCGCCCCAGTAGACGTCCGCGAGGAACTGCTGGAGCGCGCGGTGCAGCATCGGGCCGCGCCAGACCACGGGGGAGTTGCCGGGCGTGAACATGCCGATCGAGATGACCTTCACGCCCTGTGCCGAGGGCGGCATGATCATGTCCTCGACCTGTGTCGGCCGCGCGTCGGTGCCCAGCATCCGGGGCACCGAGTGCCCGTAGATGTCGGCGTCCACGACGCCCACCTTGAGGCCGTCGGCCGCGAGTGAGGCCGCGAGGTTCACGGTCACCGACGACTTGCCGACGCCGCCCTTGCCGGAGGCCACACAGTAGACGCGGGTCAGCGAGCCGGGCTGGGCGAAGGGGACCTCACGTTCGGCCTTGCCGCCGCGCAGCGAGGAGGCCAGCTCACGCCGCTGCTCGTCGCTCATCACATCGAGTTCGACGGCGACGCGTGTGACGCCTGCCACACGCTGGACCGCCTCGGTCACGTTCGCGGTGATGGTCTCGCGCATCGGACAGCCGGAGACCGTCAGATAGACCCCGACGTCGACGGCGCCGTCGGGCGCGATGCCGACGGATTTCACCATTCCCAGGTCGGTGATCGGCCGGTGGATCTCCGGGTCGTTCACCGTCGCGAGCGCGGCCCGCACCGCGTCCTCGGTGGGGCCGGTCGCCGGGGGTGCCTCCGGGGGAGTATCGGTAGCCATGCCGAAATGGTACGGCCGTCCCGGCACGCGCCCGAAGCCGGTGGGGAGCGGAGTCGGTCACTCTGGATCAAGGGACCCAGGGCGGGCCTCGACGGTGGCCGTGTCGTACTCGTGCGCCTCGTGCCGCTCCAGATCCTTGACCAGGTCCTGGAGTTCGGAGCGGATCCAGTCGCGGGTGGCGACTTCCCCCAGCCCCATCCGGAGCGAGGCGATCTCCCGGGTCAGGAACTCGGTGTCGGCGATGCTGCGCTCGTTCTGTTTGCGGTCCTGCTCCAGATTGACCCTGTCCCGGTCGTCCTGCCGGTTCTGGGCGAGGAGGATCAGCGGTGCCGCGTACGACGCCTGAAGCGACAGGGCGAGGGTCAGGAAGATGAAGGGGTATTCGTCGAACCGCAGCCGCTCGGGCAGCAGGACGTTCCAGCCGACCCACACCACGACGACGAACGTCATCCAGACGATGAACCGGCCCGTGCCCAGCAGGCGCGCGATCTCCTCCGACAGCCGCCCGAAGGCATCCGGGTCGTACTCGGGGAGCAGCCTGCGCCGCGGGGCACGCGGCACGTCCAGCCGCCCACGCGTGCTCCGCTCCCGTTCCCGCTCCCTTTCGCGTTCCCGCTCTCGTTCGCGGTCCCTGTCCCGTTCAGCCGGCATCCCGCGCGCCCCCCTCCGCGCTCAATTGCACGGACCCGGGTAGCCGCTCGGCGGCGGCCTCCCGCCAGTCGTCCGGCAGCAGGTGGTCGAGCACGTCGTCGACGGTGACCGCGCCCAGCAGATGGCCGCCCTCGTCGACGACGGGCGCCGCCACGATGTTGTACGCCGCCAGATGGCTGCTCACCGACGGCAGCGTCGTCTCCGGCGGCAGCGGGCGCAGGTCGGTGTCGACGATCGAACCGACGAGCGTGAAGGGCGGGTCCCGCAGCAGCCGCTGGAAGTGCACGACCCCCAGGTACCGTCCCGTCGGGGTCTCGTCGGGCGGCCGGCAGACGAAGACCTGTGCGGCGAGCGGCGGGGAGAGGTCCGCGTTGCGCACCCGCGCGAGCGCGTCGGCCACGGTGTCGTCCGGCTGGAGCACGATGGGCTCGGTCGTCATCATGTTTCCGGCCGTGCCCTCCTCGTAGGAGAGCAGCCGCCGCACCGGTGCCGCGTCCTGCGGCCGCATCAGCTGGAGCAGCCGCTCCTTGTCCTGCTCGGGCAGCTCCGAGAGCAGGTCGGCGGCGTCGTCCGGGTCCATCGCCTCCAGCACGTCCGCGGCGCGCTCGTCCCGCAGCTTGCCGATGATCTCCACCTGGTCGTCCTCGGGCAGTTCCTCCAGTACGTCCGCCAGCCGGTCGTCGTCCAGCGCCGCGGCGACCTCCGCGCGCCGCTTCGCGGACAGGTGGTGCAGGGTGTTGGCGAGGTCGGCGGGACGCAGCTGCTCGTAGGCGGCCAGCAAGGTGGCGGCGCCCTGCTCCTTCTCCTCCAGTGCGAAACCGGTCACCGCCGACCACTCCACGGTCAGCGCCTCCCCGCGACGTCTGAGCGCGCCGCCCTTGCCGCGCCGTACGAAGACCTTGTCGATCTGCCAGTCACGCCGGGCCGTGAGCTGCTGAACCCCCACGTCCAGGACGGTGACCGGCTCGCCGCTCTCCACCAGGGTCACCTGCCGGTCCAGCAGCTCGCCCAGCACCAGCGTTTCCGTGGGGCGCTGTTCGAAGCGCCGCATGTTCACCACGCCGGTGGTGACGACCTGGCCGGACTCCACCCCCGTCACCCGCGTCATGGGGAGGAAGACCCGGCGCCGGCTGACCACTTCGACCACCAGCCCCAGCACGCCGGGCGGCCGGCCGCCCGGCCGGTCGCCGCCCGTGCCGACGGGCTGGTCGCGCAGCATCACGACGACGTCGCGCACCCGGCCCACCTGGTCGCCGTTGGGGTCGAAGACGGCGATGCCGGCGAGGTGTGAGACGAAGACCCGGGAGGCGCCTGCGGCCATCTGTCGGGCCCTCCTCTTCGGTCCGCGCTCCGGTACATACGCACCCTTTGCCGGTTTCAGCCTAGCTTGGCGGGGGCCCGGGTGACCGTGCGGGATGGTCCGGACGGCTGCCGTCGAACGCCGGGTACCCGCCCCGGTAGGGTGCGGTTCCCGGCCCGATCTCCAGGAGGTTGCAGACGTGGTTGGAAGCGCCCGCACGCGACGGAGGGCGGCCCTGACGGGGGTCGTCTGCGCGGGTCTCACGGCGGCGCTCGCCGGCTGCGGCAGCGGGGACCCCGACGCGGGCACCAACGGGGTCGGCAAGCTCTCCGCGAAGCGGATCGAGCGGAAGGCCCGCAACGCCGCCGAGCAGGCCGACGCGGTCAGGCTGTCCGGCAACGTCGTCAGCAAGGGGAAGACCTACCACCTGGACATGCGGCTCAAGCGCAGCGGCGCCATGGGCACGGTCTCCGAGGGCGGTTCCACCTTCACCCTGCTGCGCGTCGAGAAGGACCTCTACCTCAAGGCCGACACCCGTTTCTGGGCACGGCAGGAGAAGGGCGGCGGGAAGCCGTCCCGGTCGGACGTGGAGGCCGCGGGCAAGCTGAGGGGGAAGTACGTGAAGGTGCCGCCCGGCGATCCGGCGTACAAGCAGCTCAGCGGTTTCGCGGACATGCGCGTGCTGCTGGACGGGCTGCTGGCGATGAACGGCAAGCGGGAGACCGGCGACCGCGGCGAGGTCGGCGGGGTCGGCACCATCCGGGTGCGGGCGGGCGAGGGGAACGGCGGCATCCTCGACGTCTCGCTGGCGGGCACCCCGTACCCGCTGCGCGTGGAGCGCGGCGGCGACGCGGGGGCACTCGAACTGGACGACTGGAACAAGGACTTCGCGCTGAACGCGCCGGCCAAGAGGCAGGTCGTCGACTACGGCAGGAAGATCTCCGCGAACTGACGACCTGGTGCGCGATAGCGGGCGGGCTCCCGGCGCCCTGCGACTCCGCCTCCGGCGTTGTCGTCGGTCGACGACGCTCCGCGTCGCCTCCCTCCTCCGCCTTGGATCCGAAGCCGCATGACGCCGCTCACTTATCCACCCTCCACCGCGCACCAGGTCGTGAGCCGGCCCCGGGCTACCGCCGCTTGCGGAACAGCAGTTTCGGCAGCCCGGCGGGAATCCGCCGCCGCGTCGTCGCAGCGGTGGGCAACGGCGGCGCGGCGTGCGAATCGTCCGGCATCGAGCCCGGCTGCTGTACGGGCGCACCCGCGGGTTCCAGCCGCAGCACCCGGCATTCACGCGCCCAGCGGTCGGCGATGGTGTCGAAGTCGGGCGCGTTGAGCCGCTTGCCCTTCAGCTCGCCGACCGCCGCCGTCCAGCGCTCTCCGTGCGGCGCCAACTCGACCACGCGCGCGGGCCAGACCACCAGCCGGCCGCCCTTGTCCTTGCTGCGCACGCTGACGGTCGCCGTGCCGCCGTCCGTCAGTCCGAGGCCCTCGAGAGGCTGTTCCAGCGGGCCGCCGCCGACGAGGCAGGCGGCGCCGTCGTGCCACACGTGCCACAGCGACCGTGCGGGCCCCTCGGGGCCGCGCACCCAGATGAGGGCGGACTTCTTGCCGGCCTCCTCGACGAGGGTCTGATCGAGCAGCGTCATACGGGCAGGTTACCGGCCGCGCCGTCGGCCCCACAGACCCACATGGCTCGCCTGAGCCCCGGCAGCTCCGTGGTCCGGGTCAGAGCCAGCCGTTCCGTTTGAAGCCGCGGTAGATCACCACACAGATCGACGCGGTGACGGCCATGACGGCGGGGTAGCCGTACCTCCACTGCAGCTCCGGCATGTACTCGAAGTTCATCCCGTAGATGCCCGCGATCATCGTGGGCACCGCGAAGATGGCCGCCCAAGAGGTGATCTTGCGCATGTCCTCGTTCTGCGCGACGGTGGCCTGCGCGAGGTTGGCCTGCAGGATGGAGTTGAGCAGGTCGTCGAAGGCGAGCACCTGTTCGTTCACCCGGGTCAGATGGTCGGCGACGTCCCGGAAGTACTTCTGGATGTCGGGGTCGATGACCTGCATGGGCCGCTCGCTCACCAGCTGCATCGGCCGCAGCAGGGGTGAGACGGCCCGCTTGAACTCCAGCACCTCGCGCTTGAGCTGGTAGATGCGCCCGGCGTCGCCGCCCCGCCGCCCGTTGCCCGCGGTGTTGGAGAACACCTCGATCTCCACCTCGTCGATGTCGTCCTGCACGGCGTCGGCCACCGCGAGGTAGCCGTCCACCGTCTGGTCGGCGATCGCGTGCAGTACGGCCGAGGGGCCCTTGGCGAGCAGCTCCGGGTCCTCCTCCATCCGGTGCCGCAGTGCGCGCAGCGAACCCTGGCCACCGTGCCGGACGGTGATGATGTAGTCCCGGCCGGTGAAGCACATCACCTCGCCGGTCTCCACCACCTCGCTGGTGGCGGTCAGTTCGGCGTGCTCCACGTAGTGGATGGTCTTGAAGACGGTGAAGACGCTGTCGTCGTACCGCTCCAGCTTCGGCCGCTGGTGGGCCTGTACCGCGTCCTCCACCGCGAGGGGGTGCAGCCCGTACTCCGTGGCGATGCCGGAGAACTCCTTCTCGGTCGGCTCGTGCAGACCGATCCACACGAACTCGTCCGCGCCGCCGGAGCGCACCCGGTGCAGCGCGTCGACCGGATTGAGCTGTTCGCTGACGCGCCGCCCGTCGCGGTAGACGGCACAGTCGACGACCGCGGTGTCGGCGGCGTCGGTGCGGGTGTGCTCGTAGAGGTGGGCGGAACGGCCGCCCTGGCGCAGGGTGGGTCGTACGGCGGCGCGCAGGTCTCGGATCATCGACATGCCGGGCTCCTTGTCGGTGCCTGCCGTCGTCGTGGGCGCAGCGCTGCCCGGAATGTGGACCTACGGTTCCGGTGTGCACGGGGGACCGGAGGTCTGCAAAGCGGGTATCGCGCGGGCCGCGGTGACGGCGATTACTGGTTCGCTGTGGGACGGGATGGAACGAAGCTCTGGAGCTCTTCCTCGCGCGGCCCCGGGGGAGCCCGGTGAAGTCACCGGAGAACCTGCCGAGAAGAGGCCCAGTCAGGTTTCAGCGGTGAAACCGTGGGGGAGTAGGGCGCTCAGGAGTGGGGACGCGACAGCGTGACGGAAGAGCTGTCGGTACTGCACGGTCGACTCGGATCCATGTCAGTCCCACCTCCTCCGGCCGGTCCCCCATAGGGGACGATCTCTGCCTGCCCTGACCAGCAGTCAACGGTAACACCGCTCCAGCGGTGCCGTGCCCGCTTGGGCTGCCCGGTGTGCGTCTTTGCCATGCCCTTGCGCGATCTATGCTCGCGGCATGTCTGACGTGTCGAAACTGGTCGAGGCCCGGCTCCGTTCGGCGCTGGGTGAGCCCGATGCCAGGGCGGCGGTGACCTTCCTCGGCACCGGACGCATCGAGGTGCTGCGCTTCCTCGAAGGCGATATCGCCCGGTATGCCACGCTCGGGATGTCGGCGGCACCGATGACCGATCCCGCCGCGGTCCTCAGCGACCCCGAACGCGGTCCGCGTGCTGAACTGCTGCTGTCGGTACGTGCGGGAGGTGCCGACACCGACAAGGTGCTGCGCCCGCTGGCCGTCCTCGCCGCCTCCCCGCAGGTGGAGGGGGTCGTCGTGGCGCCGGGGGCCTCCCTGGACGTCGGCGAGCCGCTGTGGCCCGGGGCACCTTTCACCTCCGTACTGGTGGCCGAATCCGGCGGCCTGGTCGAGGATCTGGAGCTGGACGCGCCGTTGGACCCGGTGCGATTCCTGCCGCTGCTGCCGATGACGCCGAACGAGGCGGCGTGGAAGCGCGTGCAGGGCGCCCCCGCGCTGGAGGAACGCTGGCTCCGGCACGGTACGGATCTGCGTGATCCGCTGCGCGCCGCGGTGCCGCTGAACGGCTGACGCGGCCCCCGTCCCGCCGTGGCGCAGCGGCGCCACGGCGACGCGGAACGACATGAGCGGGTGATCGTCCTTGACGCGGGCCCGGCCGGGGAGGACGGTTGGGTGCCATGAGGGGTGAACCCAGTTGCCCGAAGTGCGGTGGCCGGGTGCGGGCGCCCGGACTCTTCTCCGATTCCTGGCAGTGCGATCTGCACGGCACGGTACACCCGCTCCAGCCTGTCGTTCCCCCCAGCGTCGAGGCCCTCGCCGTAGCCGTGGGCCGTACGAAGGTGCCCGTCTGGATGCCCTGGCCGCTGCCGGTCGGCTGGCTGTTCACCGGTGTCGGCTGCGCCGGCGACGACAGAAGCGGCGGGCGTGCCACGGCTGTCGCGTGCTCGGGGCCGGGTCCGCTCGGTGGCACGGGCGAACTCATCCTGGTGGCCGAGGAGCTGGGAGTCGGACTCGGTGCGCGGTACGCCGGCGTGGACGGCCCGGATCCGGGTCCGAGCATGTGCGTCGACAAGCCGCCGCACGTCAAGGTGCACGCGGCGGGACGCCCCACGCCCCTCTGGCACGTGAGCGGTGCGGCGAGTGACCGCGCCGTCTTCGCGGGTGAGGCGCGTGGGCTGTGGCTGTGGGCGATCGTCTGGCCCGAGCAGTCCGGTCTGCTGCTCTACGACGAACTGGTGCTCACCGACCTGCGGGACGCGGGGGCAGAGGTCGACCTGCTGCCGTGCGGCACGCTCTCGCCGCGCCTGATCTCCTGAACCTGAACCTCCTGAACCTCCTGGCCGGCCCGGCAGGGCGGGAGAGCGGACGGCTACCCTGGAGTCCGTTCCCCCTGGCGTCCCCCCGGTCGTCCCCGCCGTCCGCGTCCGTAGTTGGAGCACCGCCCCGTGCGCATCGATCTGCACACCCACTCCACCGCATCGGACGGCACCGATTCACCGGCCGGGCTCGTCCGGCACGCGAAGGACGCCGGGCTCGACGTCGTCGCGCTGACGGACCACGACACCGTTTCCGGCCACGACGCCGCGGTACGGGCGCTGCCCACGGGGCTCACCCTGGTCACCGGTACGGAGCTGTCCTGCCGGCTCGGCGGGGTCAGCCTGCACATGCTGGCCTATCTCTTCGACCCGGCGGAGCCCGAATTCGCCCGCGAACGGGAGCTCGTGCGGGACGACCGCGTCCCCCGGGCCCGGAGCATGGTGCGCAAGCTGCGCGAGCTGGGCGTCCCGGTGACGTGGGAACGCGTGGCCGAGATCGCGGGCGACGGCTCGGTCGGCCGCCCGCACATCGCCACCGCCATGGTCGAGGCCGGCACCGTCGAGACCGTCTCCGACGCCTTCACCCGGGACTGGATCGCCAACGACGGCCGTGCGCATGTCGGCAAGCACGAACTCGACCCCTTCGACGCGCTGCGTCTGATCAAGGGCGCGGGCGGTGTCGCCGTCTTCGCGCACCCGCTCGCCGTCAAGCGCGGCCACTGCGTGCCGGAGAGCGCGATCACGGAGCTGGCCACCGCAGGCCTTGACGGGATCGAGGTCGACCACATGGACCACGAGCCCGCCACCCGCGCCCGGTTGCACGGCCTGGCCGCCGAACTGGGCCTGCTGGCCACCGGCTCCAGCGACTACCACGGCAGCCGCAAGACGTGCCGCTTGGGCGAACACACCACGGACCCGGACGTCTACGCCGAGATCGTGGCCCGCGCATCCGGCGCGGCACCCGTCACGGGCTGACGCCCCACGGCCGACGCCGACGGCCGACGTCACTCCCCGGCGGCGCGCCAGAAGTCCGCGAGCGCGCGGGCCGTTTCCCCGGGGCGTTCCGCGTTCGGTGAGTGCCCGGCGCCGGCCACGACGGTACGGGCGGCCCGCAGTCGTACGGCCATCTCGTCCAGCAGCGGCACCGGCCAGGCGTAGTCGACCGCGCCGGACAGTACGTGCACGGGGAGCTCCCGCGCCGAGACGGCCCGGGCGAGCTCCGTCACCCTGTCGGGCTCGCCGATCAACTGCTGGGCCGACGCCGTCAACTGCTCCGGCACCTGCGCCACCCAGCGCCGGTGCAGGAATTCGGCCACGGCGGGTGGTGTCTGCTCATCGGCCGCCTCGACGGGGTCCAGCTCGCGCATCGCCTGCCAGATCTCCTCCATGGTGAGCACCGGCACCGCCCCCAGCAGCAGCTTCAGCCGCCGCTGCTGGGCCGCCGAGATGGCGGCGGGACCACTGCTCATCAGGGTGAGCGACGCGAAGGGTGCGGCGTCGCGCAGCACGGCGGCCCGCGCCACGAGTCCGCCGAGCGAGTGCCCCAGCAGATGCACCCGCGGTGCCGGCCCCTCGCCGCGGCCGGCACCGGCACCGCGCCGTACCGCTACCGCCTCCGTGAGGGCGAGCACGTCCAGGGCGAGCTCGCCCTGGACGTAGGCCCCCTCGGCGCGCGGCCCGCCCGTCTCGTACTGCCCCCGTCCGTCGACGGCCACGGCACGGAAGCCCGCGTCCGCCAGCGGGCCCAGCAGGGCGATGAAGTCTTCCTTGCTGCCGGTGAAACCGGGCACGAGCAGCGCCGTGCCCAGGCGCGGCTCGCCGGCGTCGTGCACGGCGAACTCACCGCGTGCGGTGGGCAGTCGGTAGGCGCGGGCCGTGGGGGGCAGTCCGAGAGCCGGCGGCTTGCTCATGCCAGGACGCTACCGCTTGACCGTCACCCGGATGTACCGGCTCCGCCGGGCGCACAGCGGCCCGGTGCCCCGTCACGGGGCCACCGGGCCGCTGTACGTCTCGCTCGGGGCAGCTCAGCCCTCCGGGGTGGCTTCCGCCTTCGCGCCACGGGTGCGGCGGCGGCGCGGCCCGGCAGCCTCGTCGGCCGCCGGCTCCGGCTGCTTGCCGGGGGCCGTGGCCGTGCTCGTCGC
>NZ_JBOHCV010000309.1:0-8083 GCF_050698815.1 Streptomyces sp. | reverse complement strand
GCGCTGCCCAGCGTGAGTGCGGCGGCGGCCAGGATGCCGGCCGCCGCGACCCGCGGCGACGGTGCGGACAGGGGGCGGTTGCTCATGATGAGGCTCCTTGGCGCTGGTTGCGGTGATGGGGGGTGCGGGGGAATGCGTGGTGCACTCCCCCGCTCACTCGTGCCGTGGTGCGCGGGATACCTTGCTGGTCTTGAGGTCGTCAGGTCTTCAGGTGGTCACGGGACTCCCGTGGTGCGGACCGTCATCGGCGGGGGCGGCCGGGTCGGCGGGGGCGGCAGGGGGAACCGGCTGCCATGCGAAGATCAGGGCACCGCCGAGGACGCCCAGAAGCGTGCCGATCACGAAGCCGCCCAGGTTGGACAGCACCAGCGCGGCCGCCGCGAGCAGGACCGTGAGGATGCCCGCGAGCCCCCGGTACTGGGGTGCGAACCAGGCGCTGAGCCCCAGCACGACCAGTACCAGGGCCAGCACCACCGACGGGATTCCGGCGGTCCCCTGATGCAGCATCACCTTCAGCGGTGCCAGCGGGATCACGCCGATCTCCACACCGGCGACGACGGTCGCCAGTCCGCCCCAGAAAGGCCGGCCGCGGCGCCAGTCGCGCCACCGGCTCAGGATCAGAAGCATTCCTTGGTGCCCTTACTGACCTTCATGTGCAGGCCGGACAGCCTGAACTTGCCGGCGTTGGTCGCCCAAGCGGTCTGCCGCAGCTTGGTGATGTGCACGTCGTCCGCCTGCTGCCCGAACAGGTCCTGCAGTCCCCGGCCGTCCTTCGGGCCCTTGTTGAGGGTGGAGGCGTCGCGGCCGATCTCGATGTTGTTGAAGGACGCGTCGCCGGAGAGCTGGGTGGCGTCGACGAAGAGGTCACTCGCCCGCACCGACTTCTTGCCCGTACCGGCGGTGAGGTTCAGCGAAATACTGCCGACCACCGGCAACTTGGTGACCACCGACTGGCAGAGGTCCTTCATCTCCGCCGTCTTGATGGCGGTGACGGCCACCGGGATCAGCTCGCCCCTGGCGTTCTTGTCGATGCTGCCGTACTGCGCGAAGCCGTCACCGTCCAGGCTGTTCGCGGAGACCTTGAACTGCTGGCCCGATACGGCGAACGACGCGGCGAGCGCGCCGTTGGCCAGAGCGATCGCGAGTGCGGCGGTGGCGGCCAGTCCCGGCACGGACAGCACGGCGAACTTCCGCCAGCTGGTCCGTCCCGTTACGGGTCTGCCGTGTGCGTCCTTCATGGTGTGTCCCCTTGAGAGCGGTGGCGTGGTGCGGGTCTGGGTGCGGGGGGAACGTGGGGGGAACGTGAGAGACGTGGTGAGGGTGCGGAGAAGACGCCTCTACTGTGCGGTGTTACTCGCGAGTCAGGTTATGGACACCGGCGACACCCGGCAAGGTTTCGCGCAGACGGATTTCGGCCGAAGCGCCACAGCGGGCGCCGAACCCACGTACGGCGGAGAGGACTTGCCCCCTGGTCCGGGCCCGCGGTGCGCACCGGCTCGCGCCGTGCGCGACGCCCTGACCTGGAGAAGCCGACCGGCTCACGACCGACGGGCCGACACGAACCCCACACATACCGTGTACTCGGGGGCACAATCTTTGGCCAAAACTCGACGCGCTACGCTCCTGTGCGTAACCCCGCACGCGCTCGCGCGACCTGGACCGAATCCGGACCGAGGAGGGCCTTCTTGCCGATGCCTGCTGCGGGAACCTAGAATGAATGCGCTTTCAGTAACCCTTTCCATCGCCCGGTACCGCAGGTCCGGAGCAGGCAGGAGAGCAACGGTCGCGTGAGTGCTCCCACGGTGTACGACGTCGCCGGGCAGGCCGGCGTCTCGATCGCCACGGTCTCGCGAGTGTTCCGCACTCCCGACTCCGTGCGCGCCCGCACGCGCGAGCGCGTACTGGAGGCCGCCCGCGAGCTCGGCTACGTACCGAGCGGGAACGCGCGCGGACTGGCCAGCCGTAACACCCGGGTATTGGGCCTGTGCTTCCCCGACTACGCCGATCCCGACGCCGAGGACCCCGACGGCGACTACGGCGACGCCGAGTTGATGCTCTACTCCGACGAGATCATCCGCGGCATGGAGCGCGCCGCCCGCCGCCACGGCTACGCGCTCCTCATCGCCGCATCTCTCGCCGGCGGCCCCGAGAGCCTGGTGGCCGAGGTGGCCGGCCGGGTCGACGGCTTCGCGGTGCTCGCCCGTACGGTGCCCACCGAGGAGCTGGAGATCATCTCGCGGCGGCTGCCCGTGGTGATGCTGGCGGGCCCACGTGAGGACGCCCAGCTCGACCACCTCGACCACATAGAGGTGGCGAACTTCGACGGTGAGCTCGCGCTGACCAGGCACCTCATCGCGGATCACGGCCTGACCAGGCTCGCCTTCATGGGCAGCGACGAGGACTCCCCCGACAGCGAGGCACGCTTCCGCGGCTTCCAGGCGGCGCATCTGGAGGCCGGCCTCCCGGTGCCGGACCGCCCCGACGCACGCTCCGGCCTGACGCAGGCCGAAGGGCAGCGCGCGATCGCCGAGCTGCTCGACCGCAGCGCCGAGCCGCGCGGGCTGCCCGATGGGGTGGTGTTCGCCAACGATCAGATGGCGGTGGGCGCCATGTCCGAGCTGCACCGGCGGGGCGTACGGGTGCCGGAGGACCTCGCGGTGGTCGGTTTCGACGGGATTCCGCTCGGGCGGCTGGTGACGCCGGCTCTGACGACCGTACGGCAGCCGATGCGGCGCCTGGGCGAGGAGGCGGTGGAGCTGCTGGTGGCACGGCTGGAGAACCGGGACCGGGAACCGGAGTCCCTGGTGCTGCCGGTTTCGGTGCTTCGGCGGTCGAGTTGCGGCTGCGCGGACAAGAACGGCCCTTCGGCGAACAACACCTCCGTTACACAGTCGTAATCCACTCGGGCCTTGCCACCTCGGGGCAGTGGCTCACAGAGTATGTATGCGCTTACAGCACTGGCCCGGCAGCCGCCGGTCGGCGCCGTCCCCAAGCTCCGCAACCGAGGAGGAGCCCTCCATGCAGCCCATCCCCCGCATCGCCGCCGCCACCGCGGCCACGACAGCCCTCGCGCTGCTGCTTTCCGCCTGCGGCAGCGGGGGCGGAGAGCAGACCTCGGCCAAGGACAAGCAGACGCTCACCGTCTGGGCCATGGGTGAGGAGGGCAAGCACCTTCAGAAGGTCGCCAAGGACTTCGAGAAGAAGCACTCCAACATCACCGTCAAGGTGACCCCGGTCGCCTGGGACGTCGTGCACCAGAAGCTGGTCTCCGGGGTCGCCGCCGGAAAGCTGCCGGACATGGCCCAGATGGGCAGCACCATGCTGGGCGAGTTCATCGAGCTGGACGCGCTGGCGCCGGTGGACACCAAGAAGTTCTCGAAGAGCGACTTCTTCCCGGCCGCCTGGGACGGCGGCGTGAAGGAGGGCGAGGCGTACGGCGTCCCCTGGTACGTCGACACCCGTGCCCTCTACTACCGCACCGACCTTGCGAAGAAGGCCGGCATCGACAAGCCGCCGGCCACCTGGAAGGAACAGCGCGAGCTCGCCACCGCCTACAAGGAGAAGGCGGGCACCAAGTACGGCACCTACAACCAGCCGGCCAACATCGGCACCTGGCAGACCTGGCTGCCCTACCTCTACTCGGCCGGCGGCAAGCTGCTGGACGGCTCCGGCAAGCCCGCCCTGGACTCCCCCGAGTCGGTCAAGGCACTGACCGAGTACGCCTGGTACTTCGACAAGGGCCTGTCCAAGAAGAACACCCCGCCCGACTACGACGTGGTCAAGGACTTCGGCACCGGCGACGCCCCGATGTTCGTCTCCGGCCCGTGGATCAACCAGGCCATCACGGACCAGCAGCCGCAGCTGAAGGGCAAGTGGGCCCCCGCGCCACTGCCCGGGGACAAGTCCAGCACCTCCTGGATAGGCGGCTCCAGCCTGGTCACCTTCAAGAAGAGCGAGCGCCAGGCCGCCGCCGAGAAGTTCACGCAGTACCTCACCAGCACCGAGCAGCAGGCCCACTGGTACGAGATCACCAAGTCCCTGCCCGCCAACAAGGCCGCCTGGGACCAGCCGGTCATGAAGGCCAAGGAGACCAAGAAGTCCCTCGGCATCTTCGAGAAGCAGCTGAACACCGCCGAGCAGGTGCCGCCGCTCACCAAGTGGGACGAGTTCTCCTCCAAGATCGACGAGGGGCTGGCGCGCCTCTCCCAGAAGAACGAGTCGCCCGAGAAGGTGGCTGCCTGGATGCAGAAGCAGACCGAGGGTCTGGTGGACTGATCCACATGGTGACCGCCACCCCATCCCGGCCGGGCAGCCCGGGCCGCACCCCCCGTGTGCGGCTCGCTGCCCGGCCGGGGGCCGGGCCCGGGAAGAGCGGAGGCTCGCGCCGCCGGGACCGGCTCAGCGTGCAGAACCTTTCCGGCTTGCTGTTCTCCGCACCCTTCCTGGCGCTGTTCCTGACGTTCATGGCGATACCCATCCTCGCCACGCTCCTGATGAGCTTCACCGACTTCGGGCTGGGCAACGTCACGGACCCGCTCTCCGCCGAATTCCTCGGCTTCGAGAACTACACCAAGCTCTTCGAGGACGAGAAGTTCCTCACGTCGCTGTTCAACACCGGTTATTTCGTCATCATCGGTGTGCCACTCACCGTCGGCGCCGGACTGTTCGCCGCGGTGCTGCTGAACTCCGGCGTCGGGCGGATGCGGACGTTCTTCCGAGTGGGCTTCTACGCTCCCGTCGTCACCAGCATCGTCGCGGTGGCGGTCGTCTGGCGCTTCGTACTCGACCCGGCCGACGGTCTGATCTCCCAGCTCGGTGCCGAAGTCGGCCTGAGCACACCGGACTTCCTCGGTTCCGAGGCCCTCGCCATGCCCTCGCTGATCGTGATGGCCGCCTGGCGCAACCTCGGCACCGCGATGGTCCTCTTCCTCGCCGGGCTGCAGAGCATTCCCACCGAGGTACGGGAGGCCGCGCGGCTCGACGGTGCGGGAATGTGGCAGGAGTTCAGCCGGATCACGCTGCCGCTGCTGCGGCCGACCATGCTCTACGTCGTGGTGATGACGAGCATCGGCTTCCTCAACGTCTTCGAGGAGCCCTTCGTGATGACCGAGGGCGGCCCCGACAACAGCACGCTGACCGTCTCGCTCGGCATGTACCAACAGGGCTTCCGCTTCTTCCACATGGGCTACGCCAGTGCGATGGCATACGTGCTGTTCACCGTCATCCTGGCGGTCACCCTGCTCCAGCTCCGTCTGCTGAAGGACAAGACAAAATGACCGCCCAGACCGGCACGACAGCTCGTCGTCAGCAGAAGGGCGAACGGGCCCTCCCCCTGGGGGCACCGCCCAGCGGTAGCCGGGGGACTTCGGCCGGGGGTGCTCCCAGGTGGCTCACGTTGACCGCGCTGTGGGTCGGCGTCGTGGTCATGGTGACGCCGTTCCTGTGGATGGTGCTCTCGTCCTTCAAGTCGGAGCGGGACCTGGGCGCGACACCGACGGTGTGGATTCCGGATGACTGGACGCTCATCCACTTCCGTAAACTGCTCGAACTGCTCGACATGGGCGGCCACTTCTTCAACTCGACGCTCGTCGCCACGGTCGTCACCGCCTGCAATCTCATCTTCTGCTCAATGCTCGGCTACGCGCTGGCGAAGCTGAACTTCGTCGGCAAGCGGCCGGTGTTCGGCCTGGTGCTGGGCGCGCTGATGGTGCCGCACAACCTGATGATGATGCCGATGTTCGTCATGATGAGCAAGATGGGGCTGGTCGACTCCTACGCGGGGCTCATCCTGCCGTTCGCGGCCGGCGCCTTCGGGGTCTTCCTGATGCGCCAGTTCATGACGGGCATCCCGGACGAGCTGCTGGAGGCGGCCCGTATCGACGGGGCCAACGAGTGGTTCATCTTCTGGCGGATAGCGATGCCGCTGGTCAAGCCCGCACTGGCGACCCTGGCGATCTTCACGTTCCTGGGGTCCTGGAACAACTTCCTGTGGCCGCTGGTGGCCACGAACGATCCGGACAAGTACACCCTCCCGGTAGCGCTGGCCACCTTCGCCATCGACCCCGACAAGACCGACGGCTCCAACGGGATTCTGATGGCGGGCGCCTTCCTGATCGTCCTGCCGGTCCTGATCGTCTTCGTCGTCCTGCAGCGCTTCTTCACCCAGGGCATCGCCACCGCCGGGCTCAAATAGGCCCGGGCAGACCGCCCGACAGTCCCACCCGCCCGACAGGCCCACCACCCGACCGCACCGCGCACAACCCGCGCCCCCCCCACAGCCATGCACCACGGTGTATGCGCATCCATCGAGAGGTGACCCCGCCATGACCGAGAAGAACGCCGCTCGCCTCGACTGGGAGCAGCGCATCGGCCGTCCCAGCGACCAGCCGCTGACCGGAACCGCCGATCTGCCCGCACCCGACGGGCTTCGCTCCGCGGACGGCACCGGTCACGTGTGGCTCGACTGGCAGCCGGTCGAGGGCGCGCTGGGATATCTCGTACACCGCGCGGACACGGTGGACGGCCCCTACGAGCCGCTCGACCACCGCGGCGGCGACGTGCTGGCCGTGCCCACACCGCCGTACGCCGACTCGCTCGTCGAGGCCGGGCGCGGCTACTGGTACAAGGTCGCCTCCTGGACCGACTCCGGCCCCGGCCCGCTCACCGCCGAGGCCGTGCGCGGCTGCCCCGTGGCGCCGGGTTCCCAGCCGGCCGCCGTCACGGTCTCGGTCGACGCCGCCGCCCCGGCCACCCCGCTGCCGGGCGTCTGGAACCGGATGATCGGCGCCGAGCACCTGTCCATGCTGATCTGGGACGAGCCGGGCCCCGGGGGCAGCGACGTCGCCAAGGAGTACGCCGACGCACTGGGCATCGTGCGCGACGAGCTCGGGGTGCGCACCGTACGCGCGCACGGCACCTTCCTCCCCGAGTGCGTCACCGTAGGTACCGACGGCTCCTTCGACTTCTCCGGACTGGACGAGGTCTACGACCGCTTCCTGGCCACCGGCCTCAAGCCCGTCGTCGAACTCTCCTTCATGCCCCCCGAGTTGGCCGCCGACCCGGAATACACCATCTTCGAGTACAAGGGCATCGCCTCGTTCCCCCGCAGCTGGGAGCGGTGGGGCGAGCTGTGCCGCGACCTGACCCTCCACCTGCGCGAGCGCTACGGGGCGGACGAGGTCGCCACCTGGGAGTTCGAGGTCTGGAACGAGGCCAACCTCGAGGTCTTCTGGAACGGCACGCAGGCCCAGTACCACCTGCTGTACGAGACCGCGGTGCGCGCCGTGAAGGGGGTGGATCCCCGCATCCCGGTCGGCGGCCCCGGATCGGCCGCCGCCAAGTGGGTGGGCCCGCTGCTGGAGCACTGCCGCGAGCACGACGTCCCCATCGACTTCGTCTCCACCCACACCTACGGCAACGCGCCGCTGGACTTCCGGCCGCAGACCCGCTCCTTCGCCGAGGCGACGGGCAAGCCGGAGCCGGAGATCCTGTGGACCGAATGGGGCGTCACCCCCACCCACTTCCACCGCGTCAGCGACTCCGTCTTCTCCGCGCCGTTCGTGCTGCGCGGCATGAAGAGCGCGCTGGCCTCCACCGACGCCCTCGCCTACTGGGTGGCCACCGACCACTTCGAGGAGCTGGGCCATCCCCCGCGGCTCTTCCACGGTGGCTTCGGACTGCTCACCGTCGGCAATCTGCGCAAGCCGCGCTACTGGGCGCTCTACCTGCTCTCCCAGCTCGCCGGCGGCCGGATTCCGGCGACGGTGAGCGGTGACGGCGCCGAGGCGCTGACCGAGTCCCTCGCGACCCGCGCCGACGACGCCTCCACCGTCGACGTCCTGTGCTGGAACGGCACCCTCGACCAGACGAAGATCGACGGGGCCGCCGCGCTGGACCGCGCCGCCACGGTCGTGGTGAACGGACTGCCGGCGGGCGCCCGTTACACGGTCTCGCTCAGCAGCGTCGACCAGGAGCACTCCCACATCAAGGCCGTCTGGGACGAACTGGACGGCGGCGACTGGCCCGACGAGCAGCAGTGGGAACGGCTCCGCGCCGCCGACCGGCTGTCCGAGACCTCCCTCGA
>NZ_JBOHCV010000308.1:0-9776 GCF_050698815.1 Streptomyces sp. | reverse complement strand
CGAGTTCGGCACGCATGAACATCGCCATCAGGCCGGCCAGCAGGAAGAAGACGAAGGACGTGACGAAGTACAGCGTCCCGATCTTCTTGTGGTCCGTGGTCGTCAGCCAGTCCACCACCACGGCGCCGGGCGTCTTCTGTCGTACGGGTGGTGCTGCCTCGGCCGTCGCGGCGGCACCCTTGGGTTCGTTGAGGATGCTCACGGGTTATTCGTCTCCGCATTCTTGGCGTCGCCCGTGGTGGCGGTGCCCGACGGGATGTAGCCGGTCTGGCCCTTCTTGGCCAGGCCCTCCAGATGCTTCTGGTATCGCTCCGGGGAGACGACCTTCACGTTGAAGAGCATCCGGGAGTGGTCCACGCCGCACAGCTCGGCGCACTTGCCCACGAAGGTGCCCTCCTTGTTGGGGGTCACCTCGAAGCGGTTGACGTGACCGGGGATGACGTCCTGCTTCATCAGGAACGGCACGATCCAGAAGGAGTGGATGACGTCACGGGAGGTCAGGATGAACTGGACCTTCTCCCCCTTCGGCAGCCAGAGCGTCGGGCCCGGGTTGCCGGTCTGCGGGTTCCGCTCGGCGGGGGTGCCGACCGTGTAGACGCCGTCGGCGCCGCGCGGGAAGCTCTCCGCCATCCGGTCCGGGATGGCGGACAGTTCCTTCTTCCCGGTGTTGGAGGTGGAGGCGTCGCCGTCCACGTCCTCGATGTAGTTGAAACCCCAGCTCCACTGGAAGCCGACCACGTTGACCACGTGGGCGGGCTTCTTCGACGTCGCCAGCAGCTTGGTCTCGTCCCGCGCGGTGAAGTAGAAGAGCACCGCCACGATGATGATGGGTGCCACCGTGTACAGAGCCTCGATGGGCATGTTGTACCGGGTCTGCGGAGGTACCTCGACCTTGGACCTGGAGCGCCGGTGGAAGACGATGCTCCACACGATCAGACCCCAGACCAGCACGCCTACGGCGAGCGCCGCCGCCCACGATCCCTGCCACAGGGAGAGGATCCGCGGTGCCTCGTCGGTGACCGGGGTGGGCAAGCCGAGCCGGGGGAAGTCCTTCGACGTGCAACCGGTCGCGGTCGCCAGGACCAGGCCCGCGGCGAGCGCCTGCTGCAGCTTCCGCCGCATCGGGCGCCGCGACATGGGGGTACCGCCCACGCCCGGCGGGCGGTGGGGGAGGTCGGAGCCATTGGGACTCACGTAGCGCCTTCCCGAGAGTCTCGCCCGCCCATCCGGGCTCGGCCTTTTGCTGGTCGGGCGCGGGCCCTGGCGCGGGCAGGGGTTTGGATGTTTATGCGGGGCAAACCTTACTGGACCGTTTTCGGGGCCACGCGGGGAGGGTCCGTAACGCGCCGGACGGCCCTCCGATGGCGAGGAGGCCGGGCCGGAGAACGGGGAAGTCGCCCGGCGGCGCCGTATCTGACACCGCGTCGGGGACGGGCAGAGGGTGCGGAGCGGTGGCGCCGCGCGGGGATGTCGCGCGGCCGGCGCGTTAGCGTTCCGGTGTGCCCTACTTCGATGCCGCCTCCTCGGTACCCCTGCACCCCGTCGCGAGGCAGGCGCTGGTCGCCGCGCTGGACGAGGGGTGGGCGGACCCGGCCCGGCTGCACCGGGAGGGGCGGCGGGCCCGGATGCTGCTGGACGCGGCGCGCGAAACCGCCGCGGAAGCGGTGGGATGCCGTCCGGACGAGCTGGTTTTCACCCCATCGGGTGCCCGCGCACTGCACATCGGGATCGCGGGCGCGCTCGCGGGGCGGCGCCGGGTGGGCCGGGGTCTGGTCGTCTCGGCGGTGGAGCACTCCGCCGTCCTGCACGCCGCGGCGGCCCACCTGGACGCGGGCGGCACGGTGAGCGAGGTCGCGGTGGACCGCAGCGGACGCGTCACTCCATCGGGCTACGAGGCGGCGCTGGAGGAGGACACCGCGCTGGCCTGTCTGCAGTCGGCCAACCACGAGGTGGGCACGGAACAGCCCGTCACCGAAGTGGCCCGGCTGTGCGCGGGGGCGGGCGTGCCGTTGCTGGTGGACGCGGCCCAGTCGCTGGCCTGGGGCCCCGTCGAGGGTGACTGGTCGATGCTGGCGGGCAGCGCGCACAAGTGGGGCGGCCCGGCGGGGGTGGGGCTGCTGGCCGTAAGGAAGGGGGTGCGCTTCGCGCCGCCACCGCCGGCCGACGAACGGGAATCCGGGCGCAGCGCCGGCTTCGAGAACATTCCGGCGATCGTCGCGGCCGCTGCCTCCCTGCGGGCGGTACGGGCAGAGGCGGACGCCGCGGCGGCGCGGCTGCGCGCCGTGATCGACCGGGTACGGGCGCGGGTGCCGGAACTGGTGCCGGACGTCGAGGTCGTCGGCGATCCGGTGCGCAGGCTGCCGCACCTGGTGACCTTCTCCTGCCTGTACGTGGACGGCGAAGCCCTCCTGCACGCGCTGGACCGGGCGGGCTTCTCCGTCTCCTCGGGTTCGTCCTGCACCTCCAGCACGCTGACGCCCAGTCATGTGCTGCGGGCGATGGGAGTGCTGTCCGAGGGCAACATCCGCGTCTCGCTGACGCCGGGGGCGGGGGCGCCGGGCTCGGCAGCCTCGGTGGAGGAGGACGTGGAGCACTTCCTGACGGTGCTGCCGGAGGCGGTGCGCGGCGTACGCGAGCAGCTGGGCGCGCCCCGCGCTCCCGGCGAGCCACGCCGGCCCGTGCCCCCTTCCGCCGACCTGACCGTGGACGCGCTGGGCACGCTGTGCCCGGTTCCCGTGATCGAACTGGCGAAGGTCATCCACGAGGTACCGGTGGGCGGCGTCATCACCGTTCTCGCCGACGACGAGGCGGCCCGCCTGGACATTCCCGCCTGGTGCGAGATGCGGGGCCAGGAGTATCTCGGCGCCGAGGGCACGTCGTTCCGCGTCCGCCGACGGGCGTAGGGCAGCACGCCGGGGCGGGCCCGCGCTGTGCGGACCCGCCCCGGCGTGCTGATGTGTCAGAGGAAGTGGGCGCCGACCTCGGTGGCCGCGTCCTGCCCGTACCGCTTCGTGAAGCGCTCCATGAAGTGGGCGCGCCGCAGCTCGTACTCCTGGGTGCCCACCGTCTCGATGACCAGCGTGGCCAGCATGCAGCCCACTTGGGCGGCGCGTTCGAGGCCGACGCCCCAGGAGAGCCCGGAGAGGAAGCCCGCGCGGAAGGCGTCGCCGACGCCGGTCGGGTCGGCCTTGGCGTTCTCGTCCGGCACCCCGACGACGATGGATTCCTCGCCCTCGCGGTCGATGCGGACACCCTTCGCACCCAGCGTGGTGACCCGGGTGCCGACCTTGCCGAGGATCTCCTTGTCGGTCCAGCCGGTCTTGGACTCGACGAGTTCCTTCTCGTACTCGTTGGAGAAGAGGTAGGCCGCGCCCTCCAGCAGCACCCGGATGTCCGGCCCGTCCATCCGCGCGATCTGCTGCGAGAAGTCGGCGGCGAAGGGGATGCCGCGGTTACGGCACTCCTCGGTGTGCCGGATCATCGCCTCGGGGTCGTCCGCGCCGATGCAGACGAGGTCGAGGCCGCCGACCCGGTCGGCGACGGACTGCAGCTCGATCTGGCGGGCCTCGCTCATGGCCCCGGTGTAGAAGGAGCCGATCTGGTTGTGCGCGGCGTCGGTGGTGCACACGAACCGGGCGGTGTGCAGCAGCTCGGAGATGTGCACCGAGTGGGTGTCCACGCCGTGCCGGTCGAGCCAGGCGCGGTACTCCTCGAAGTCCGCTCCGGCGGCGCCGACCAGGATCGGGTTCGTGCCGAGCTGGCCCATGCCGAACGCGATGTTGGCGCCGACGCCGCCGCGCCTGATGTCGAGGGTGTCGACGAGGAAGGAGAGGGAAACCGTGTGCAGCTGGTCGGCGACCAGCTGGTCGGAGAACTTCCCGGGGAAAGTCATCAAATGGTCGTTCGCGATGGAGCCGGTGACTGCGATACGCACGGCGAAATCTGCTCCTGTCGGAGGACGCTTTCGGATGGCAACATCACCGTACCCGCTCCCCTGACGTATCCGAACAGGACCTAATTACCAGATAGTAGGGCCTACCGGGCGCGTGACCAGGTGCGTAGCGTCGGCCTCATGCAGAACCTCGCGCTCCCGCCCGGAGCAGAACCCGAGTCGATGGACCAGCTGCGCGGTGACTGTGCCCGCATGGCTCCCCACTGGTCGAACCCCTTCCCCGCGCCGGCCCGTGCGCGGGAATCGGGGGCACCGGCCCCGTACGAAGCACTGCACGGGGTGCGCGTACCGGTGGCTTCCGCGCGCCTGCTGGACGGTATGTCCGAATACGGCGACTGAGAGGCGGGCGGAGGGGGAACCGCTTGTGCTCCGGCCCCGTCACACCTGCGTCCCTCGCATGCAGGGCAGGGACCTGAAGTGATGAGCGGAGCCGAAGGAGTCATGCCGTGAGCACCGAACCGTCCCCCGCCGATGGCGGGGAGGGCGCTACCCCGAATTCCGCCGATTCCCTCGATTTCTCCGATATCTCCGATACCTCCGAGGAGCGGCCCGCACCGCGCCGCCGACGGCAGTTGTCCGTGGTCGCGGTGGCGACGGCCGTGCTGCTGGCCGGTGGCGGTGGCGCCTACTGGGCCTCGAGCGCCGGCGGCGGGGACTCGGCCGGGCCCGGCGACAAACCGGCGCCACTCGCGCTGGACGGCATCGCGGCCCAGCAGCGGGGCGGCTCTCCCGGCGACGGACCCGAGGGGATCGCGCCGGGCGAACCGCACCGGCAGAGCTACCGCGCCACCGGCGAGCTGCCGGACGGCCCCGGCTCGGCCTCCGTCTACCGCACCAAGGCCGGCGTGCCCCGCGACGCGGTGGCCGCGCTCGCCAAAACGCTGGACGTGCCGGGAACGCCGGAGAAGCAGGACGGCCGCTGGGTCGTCGGCGACAGCGGCGGCTCGGACGCGCCGCAGGGCCCGGCGCTCACGGTGAACAACGACAGGTCGACCGGCAACTGGACGTACCAGCAGCAGGGTTCGACGGGCGAGCTGCCGTGCGCGAGGCCGCTGCCGACGGTGCCCCGTGACGACGGGCCGAGCCAGGGCGGTGGATCCGGATCGATCAGCCCGTCCGGGCCGGACGACTCTTCCGGCTCTTCCGACCCGGACCGGTCCAACACCGTCTGCCCGAGCGTGCCCGACTCCGGCAAGAAGGGTTCGCCGGTCTCGGAGCGGGAGGCGAAGAGCGCCGTACGCCCGGCGTTGAAGACGCTCAAGCTCACGGACGCCGCACTGGACGCGAAGGTGACACTCGGGCCGCTGCGCATGGTGACCGCCACCCCGGCGGTGGACGGCATGCCCACCCGGGACTGGAACAGCACCTTCACCGTGGGCCCGGACGGCAAGGTCGTACGGGGACACGGCAACCTCGGCGAGCTGAGCAAGGGTGCCTCGTACCCGGTGATGACGGCGAAGGAGACGCTCAAGCACCTCAACAAGCAGGGTGCGATGGGGTCGAGCGGCGTCTCCAGCAGCGTGCGCGAGCCGATGCGGGACACGAAGAACGAGAAGCCGGCGAGCGAGGCTCCCCCGAGCGCACAGCCCGACCCGCGGGAGCCGGTGAAGGTGACGGGTGCCGACTTCGGGCTGGTGACGCACTACGCGGCCGGCAAGCCGGTGCTCGTACCGTCGTGGATCTACGAACTGGATCTGCGGGGCGGCACGCACAGCGCGCGCGTCGCCTACCCCGCGGTGCAGCCGGAGTTCCTCAAGCCGACCCGGCCCGAGCAGCCCGGTTCCGGCCAGTCGGGTTCGGGCCGGCCCGGTTCGGACCCGGGCGAGGCCGAGGAGCCGGGTACGACGCCGATCCAGGCCGTCAAGTCCTACACGGCCGAGGGACGCACCCTGAAGCTGACCTTCTGGGGCGGGGTGTGCGGCGGCTACACGGCGAGCGCCGATGAGGGCGGCACGTCGGCACCGGTCAAGGTCACGGTCCGCCCGAAGAAGACGGACTCGAAGAAGGTCTGCATCAAGATCGCCAAGAAACAGACCGTCGAGGTCGAGCTCGGCAAGGCGCTCGGTGACCGCGAGGTCGTGGACGCGCGGGACGGCGAGGGAGTGCCGCGCGCCAAGTGAGGGGGCGGAACGACGAAGGCGGCGGACCCCTGGTGGGGGGAGTCCGCCGCCTTCGTCCTGCCTGCTCGGCCGATGCGGCCGCGCCGGCTCAGCTGAAGGAGTCGCCGCAGGCGCAGGAGCCCGAGGCGTTCGGATTGTCGATCGTGAAGCCCTGCTTCTCGATGGTGTCGACGAAGTCGATGGAGGCACCACCCAGATAGGGGGCGCTCATCCGGTCGGTGACGACCTTGACGCCGTCGAAGTCCTTGACGACATCACCGTCGAGCGAGCGCTCGTCGAAGAAGAGCTGGTACCGCAGGCCGGAACAGCCACCGGGCTGGACGGCGACGCGCAGCGCCAGATCGTCGCGGCCCTCCTGCTCGAGCAGGTTCTTGACCTTCACCGCAGCGGCGTCGGACAGGATGATGCCCTCGCTCACAGCGGTTTCGTCCGATACGGACATCTGCTTCTCTCCCGGGTTGGTCGGACTGCTCTGCCGCCAGCTGCAACGGGCGGCATCCCGGATTCATTCCAGGGCTGGCACGTACGTTTGATCACTCGTTCTCGTCGTTCTCCTCCCTCATGCTCGCACACAGCCGGAGCGACCGGGAATGCGTCACATCGACGCGAACGCCATCGTCAAAGTGACATGAAGCGGCTATCATCGATAGCGTCAGTTGGACGAGAAGCCGCTCGCGGCGCTACAGAAAGGGTGGGTGCCGTGCCGCATCCCTCCGGCCAGCCACTGGACGTACAGCCGACGCCACTCGCGCTGCTGCTGCTCGGCCGTGAGTCGGACCCGAACAGCGAGCGCGGCGTCGAGTGCCCCGGGGACCTTCCCGCTCCCTCCGACCCCGGCCTGGTCGAGCGCGCCCGCGCGGCCAAGGAGCGGCTCGGGGAGCGCGTCTTCGTGCTGGGCCACCACTACCAGCGGGACGAGGTCATCGAGTTCGCCGATGTCACCGGGGACTCC
Source organism: Streptomyces sp. (assembly GCF_050698815.1). Lineage (GTDB taxonomy): Bacteria > Actinomycetota > Actinomycetes > Streptomycetales > Streptomycetaceae > Streptomyces. Next base: position 2,752 of record NZ_JBOHCV010000308.1, on the reverse strand, counting down.
TTCAAGCTCGCCCGGGAGGCGGCGGCGCGTCCCGAGGCGGAGTACATCGTCTTCTGCGGCGTGCACTTCATGGCCGAGTCGGCCGACATCCTCACCTCCCACCGGCAGCAGGTCGTACTGCCGGACCTGGCCGCGGGCTGCTCCATGGCCGACATGGCCACGGCCGAACAGGTCGCCGAGTGCTGGGACGTGCTCACCGAGGCGGGCGTCGCCGACGTCACGGTTCCGGTCTCGTACATGAACTCCTCTGCCGACATCAAGTCCTTCACCGGCCGGCACGGCGGCACGATCTGCACCTCCTCCAACGCCGCGCGTGCGCTGGAGTGGGCGTTCGCGCAGGGTGACGACCGGACGGGCCTGCGGAACAAGGTGCTCTTCCTGCCCGACCAGCACCTCGGCCGCAACACCGCCGTCCGCGACCTGGGGCTGTCGCTCGAGGACTGCGTCCTGTACAACCCGCACAAGCCGAACGGCGGCCTGACCGCCGAGCAGTTGCGGGACGCGAAGATGATTCTCTGGCGGGGGCACTGCTCGGTGCACGGCCGCTTCTCGCTGGAGTCGGTGCGCGACGTACGCGAGCGCATCCCGGGCGTCAACGTCCTCGTGCACCCCGAGTGCAAGCACGAAGTCGTCGAGGCCGCCGATCAGGTCGGCTCGACCGAATACATCATCAACGCCCTGGAAGCCGCCCCCGCCGGATCGAAGTGGGCGATCGGCACCGAACTCAACCTGGTGCGACGGCTGGCCGACCGCTACGCGGACCAGGACAAGGAGATCGTCTTCCTGGACCGTACGGTCTGCTTCTGCTCGACCATGAACCGGATCGACCTGCCCCATCTGGTCTGGGCGCTGGAGTCGCTGGCGGACGGGAAGGTCGTCAACCGGATCGAAGTGGACGACGAGACCGAGAAGTTCGCGAAGCTCGCCCTGGAGCGGATGCTGGCGCTGCCGTAGCCTGCGGCAATGCTGTTGCGACCGGTGCGGGACACCGAGGCGGACGCCGAGACGGTACGGCGGCTCGCGACGGCGACCTTCACCGCGTCGGACGCGGTCAAGGGCGACGGTCCCCTCTCCGAGCCCGGCCCTGAGCAGTCGGCAGCCCGGCGCGAGAAGGCCCGGCAGTTGGTCCGCGCGGACCCGGGCGGCAGCTGGCTCGCCATGGACGCGGCCGGAGAGCCGGTGGGCGCGGCCCAGTCGCTGATCCGGGAAGGCACCTGGGGACTGGCCCTGCTGGTCGTGCTGCCGGACGCGCAGGGCAAGGGCGTGGGCACGGCACTGCTGGAGAGGACCCTGCGATACGGCAGCGCGTGCCTGCGCGGCCTCATCTGCAGCTCGCGCCACCCGATGGCGGCCCGCTCCTACCGCCGGGCGGGATTCGAGCTGCACCCGATGATGCGCCTGGACGGCATCGTCGACCCGGCGCGGCTCGCCGACCCCGACGGGCCGGCCGTCGAGGGCTCGGCGGCACACCGGGACCTGATGGACTCCGTCGACCGGCGAGTGCGCGGCGGCGCGCACGGCGTGGACCACGCGTACCTGCTGCGCCACTGCCGCCTCTTCGTCGCCGACGACCTGGCGGGCAGCGGCTACTGCTACCTCGACGCCGACGGCCGCGTCGAACTCCTGGCTGCGACCTCGCGCCGGCTGGCCACCCGGCTGCTGATCACCGCCCTGCTGAGCCTCCCGGACGGCACCCGGGCCACGGTCCCTCACCTCACCGGGGAGCAGCAGTGGGCCCTCGACGTCGGCCTGGCGGCGGGCCTGCGGCTGACCACTTCCGGCTACCTCGGCCTGCGCGGCATGCGCCCGCCCGCCCCTTACATCCCTTCGGGCGCCTTCTTGTGACCCGCACAGCCTGTGACCGCTAGCCGCGCGCCCGTACGAGACCGTTCTCGTACGCGGCGACCACCAGCTGCGCGCGGTCACGGGCGCCCAGCTTCGACATGGTGCGGTTGACGTGCGTCTTGACGGTGAGCGGGCTGACGGTGAGCCGCTCGGCGATCTCCTCGTTGTTGTGGCCGCCCCCGACCAGGGTCAGCACCTCGCGCTCCCGCCCGGTGAGCGCGTCGAGCGCCCCGGAGCCCCCGCCTTCAGCCTCCTCGTGCGTCCCGCCCTGCGCCAGGAAGGAGGCGATCAGCCCCTTCGTGGCGACCGGTGACAGCAGGGCGTCGCCCTTGGCCGCGGTACGGATGGCGGCCAGCAGTTCGTCGGGCTCCGCGCCCTTGCCGAGGAAGCCGGAGGCACCCGCGCGGAGCGCCCGTACGACGTAGTCGTCGACCTCGAACGTGGTCAGGATGACGACCTTGACCTCCGCGAGCGAGGGGTCGGCGCTGATGGCGCGGGTCGCGGCGAGCCCGTCGGTGCCGGGCATCCGGATGTCCATCAGCACCACGTCCGCGCCGACCTCCCGGGTGACGGCGACGGCCTCGGCCCCGTCGGCCGCCTCCCCGACCACCTCCATGTCGGGTTCGGAGTCGACCAGTACGCGGAACGCGCTGCGCAGCAGCGTCTGGTCGTCGGCCAGCACCACCCGGATCGTCATGCGGATGCCCCTTCCTGCGGCTGCTTTCCCAGCGGGTCCTGCGGGTCCTGCGGGCCGGACGGCTGCAGCGGCAGCCGCACGTGTACGCGGAATCCTCCGCCCGGCAGCGGCCCCGTCTCACATGCGCCGTGCAGCGCGGCGGCGCGCTCCCGCATCCCCAGCAGACCGTGACCGCCACCCGTCTCAGCCGCGTCCGCCGCTTCCGACGAC